>JANPIQ010000208.1:0-3008 GCA_031425075.1 Sphingomonadales bacterium | reverse complement strand
GAAGGATCTGGAAAAGAGGCTCGATCCGCGGCGGTTCCAGCGGGTGCACCGGTCGACGATCGTCAATCTCGATCTGGTCAAGCAGGTCAAACCGCATACCAACGGCGAATGCTTCCTTGTCCTCGATTCAGGCGCACAGGTGAAGGTGAGCCGGAGTTACCGCGACGTTGTTGCCCGATTTGTGCATTAGCATTCAGTCGGTTTGCCGATGTGGCCTCCGGTCCGTGCGACATCGGCAGCGTCATACCCGATCCTCTGGCTCGATAAACTGAACTGCCTGCGATGGTGATCACGGCTGGACACAGGATCGCTCGACGTTAGTGTCTCGCGATCTTGGCCGACGTGTTTGGGCGCACGGACAGCTTGCGGGAGGATTTAATCGTTATGGGAAGCTTCGACACAGCAACGCTGCTGCTGATTGCGGCGCTGGTCGTCGGAATTTCCGCCTTGTTATGGATCGCGTTGCGCGGCTCGACGCGCGATACGATAGCACCCCGTTCGGGCGAAGCTCCCGCTCTTATCGATGCGCCGGTAACGGTTCCACAACCAAAGCCAAAAGCGGATTTACCTGCAGCAACGATTGCCGAACCGCCTGATCCGCGTGTTACTCCGCCACCTGCGCCTCCTGCCAATCTCACCGCAATTCGCATTCCTGCGGCTGTCGGTGCACCCGACAATCTGCTGTTGCTCAAGGGCGTCGGGCCCAAGCTCGGCCATTTGCTTGCAGAACTTGGGGTTACCCGCTTCGATCAGATCGCGGCGTGGGGACGGGCGGAGATCGATACAGTCGATGCGCATCTGGGTGCGTTCAAAGGCCGGATCAATCGTGACAATTGGATCGAACAGGCAGGCTATCTGGCGCGCGGCGAAATTGCCGCATTCGAGGCGAAATTTGGCAAGCTCGACGGCACTGTTGCGTAATGCAGCACTTTTTGCCCTCGGCGCGGTGGGGGCAATCGGGGCGGTGCTTGGGTCTGCGCAGACCGGACAGGCGCAAACAATTGCGGCGGAACGTCAGGCATTGGCGCGCGCCAAGCTGCAAGCTGCCGAAGCCAGCGCGCGCGCTGAAGCGCTCGAGGCGCAGGCCGCGGCCGAGCGTGACCGCGAAACCAGGGCGCAGGTCGAAGCCGCAGCGGTCGCCACGCGCATTCAGGCAGCGGAAGCCCGGATCGCCGCAGCGCAGGCGCGTGTCCGGCTGATCGAGCGTGCGCAGGCCGAACTTGCGTCCGATCTGGCCGAAAAGCAGCAGCCGGCAGTGCGACTGGTGGCGGCGCTTCAGACTCTGTCACGCCGCCCCCCGCTGCTCGCCATCGCACAGCCAGGCTCGGTGACCGACATGGTCCATACCCGCGCGGCGCTCGCAGGCGTGCTGCCGATCATTCGCGCGCGGACGATAGGATTGCGTGCCGATCTTGCAAGATCGCGCCAGTTGCGCGCCGATGCCGCGCGCGCATTGGCAGCACTCGGTACAGAGCGCATGCTGCTTGCCCGCGAACGCGCAGCGCTGGTGCAAGTCGCCGCCCGGCATCGTCAGGCGGCGGCTGGCATTGTTGGATCGGCGCTAGCTGAGCAGGATCGCGCGGTGGCGATGGGCGAACGCGCGCGCGATATCGTCGAACTGATCGGGCAGCTGAACCAAGATACAGCGATGCGCGCTCGTCTCGAAAGCCTGCCTGGTCCGTTACTGCGCCCCGGCGATCCGCAGACCCCGCGCGCGCTGCCTGCCGAAATCACTGTCGAAACGCGAAACCGCCTGCCTTACCGCCTGCCTGTTGCAGGGACACTGGTAACAGGGCTGGGCGAAGTCTCTGCAACCGGAATTCGCGCGCGCGGCCTCACCATTGCCACGCCGGCGCAGGCGCAAGTCGTGGCGCCTGCTGCAGGGCGCATCGTGTTCGCCGGGCCATTTCGCAGCTTTGGCGAGGTGGTGATCATTGATCACGGCGCGGGCTGGACCACGATGCTCGCCGGGCTTGCCGCGCGCGATGTGCGTGTGGGAGACAGGGTGATCCAGGGCGGGCCGATCGGTCGCAGCGGCACACAACGCCCGCAAGTCCTTGTGGAATTGCGCCGCAACATGCGGCCAATCGACATTGGCTGGTTGCTCGGTTAATCGTGTGGAAAGCCGAATCTCCATACGGGAATGACGATGAAAACACAGATGCTTCGCGCAGGCCTTGCCGTATCGGCGATTGCGCTTGTTCCTGCGACAACGGCAGCGCTCGCCGCCATTGATGCCAGCACGATGCGCGAGATGGAGCAGTTCATGAACGTGTTCGAGCGCGTTCGCGGTGAATATGTCGAATCGGTCGATGATGCGACGCTGATCAAGGGCGCGATCGACGGGATGCTGTCGAGCCTCGACCCACATTCGTCGTACCTCGACGCGCGCGATTTTGAAAACATGCGCGTGCAAACCGATGGCAATTATGGCGGACTGGGGCTGACCGTCAGTCTTGAAGACGGCGCGGTCAAAGTGGTGACGCCAACCGAGGATTCGCCGGCGTTCAAGGCGGGGATGAAAGCGGGCGATTTCATTACGCATCTGGATGGCGTTCTGATCTTTGGCGGCACGCTCGATGAAGCGGTCGAAAAAATGCGGGGCAAGCCCGGCACGCCGATAAAGCTGACTGTTGTTCGGCCAGGCCGCGACAAGCCGTTCGACGTGTCTATCACGCGCCAGATCATCGAACTGAAGCCAGTGAAATGGGAGATCAAGAACAACATCGGCATCGTCAACATCAACGCGTTTTCGAAAAGCACAGGTGCCGATGTCCGTTCGGCGCTGATGAGCATCGAAAAGTCGATGGGCCGCAAACCTGCAGGCTATGTCGTCGATCTGCGCTCGAACCCGGGCGGATTGCTCGATCAGGCGATCGAGGTGTCCGATGCGTTACTCGAACGCGGCGAAATCGTGTCGCAGCGCGGGCGCAACAAGCGCGACATAGAGCGTAATTATGCGCGGCGCGGCGAGTTTGCGCATGGGCTGCCGATTGTCGTGATGGTCG
>JANPIQ010000207.1:0-3350 GCA_031425075.1 Sphingomonadales bacterium | reverse complement strand
CTCGCCTGCGCGTTGGAACATCTTATCCTGCGCGCGGCCTGACAGGTGCATTGTGATGTGCGCATTATCGAGCGACCAGAGCGGGTGTTCGGCGGGCAACGGCTCAGGATCGGTCACGTCGAGGAACGCGGCGTGGATGCGCTTCTCGGTGAGTGCGGCAACCAGTGCATCTTGATCGATCACGCTGCCGCGCGCGATGTTGAGGATCGTCGTAGTCGGCTTCATCATCGCGATTTCGGAAGCACCAATCATCTTGTCGGTTTCGAGCGTCGCGGGAACGGCAATGATGATCCAGTCGAAGTTGCCAAGCTCGGCACGCCATTGATCGGGGGCCAGTGTGGCTGGTCCGGGCCTGCGGCGTACGGCGGTGACTTCGACGTCGAAGGCTGCAAGCCGCTTCGCGATCAATTGCCCGATGGCGCCATAACCGAGCAGCAGCGCCTTGCTGCCCGCCAGTTCGACCTTGCCGGGTGAGTCTTGCAACCACTCATGCCGGTCCTGCGCACGCACAACGTCGCGATATCCCTTTGCGACCGTAAGCATTCCCATGACAACATACTCGGCAATCGTGATCGCATTGATGCCCACACCATTTGTGACGATGGTGCCGCGTTTGGCGAGCAAATCCAACGGCATTCCGTCGACGCCGGCATAGATTGAGCTCAGCCATTTCAGATCGGTCGCTGCGCTGATTGCCGCTGCCATCGCGGTTTTGTCAGCCATATCGAGCCAGCCAATCTCGGCACCGGGAGCCAACGCAATGGCCTCTTCGCGGCTCGCGAACCAGCGCGGTGCGATCCAATCAGGAAGTTGAGGCTCGAGTAATGGCTTTGCCATGGCAGGCAAGACGGCTACAATTTGGGTCATGCGATAAAGGCCTTCCAGCAGACAAGAGCGAGGAATGGCATACCCGCCAGATCGGCAATAGCAATTGTCCGGAGGGCAGGGGGCGAGCCTGCTGACCAATACAGCCCGACAAAGCTGATCATGCTAATCGCGACGCACACGCTCGCGACGCGGCGGCTCGCCGGGTCGAACGCCGCCCAGACGCACAGCACGAAAACGACTAGGAACAGAGCCGCGCGGTGGTGGAGCAGCAGGAAGGTGTCGCTTCCGGGAGCGACGCCATAGAGTTTGGCAATCATCGGTGGATAGAAGAACGCAATGGCAGGTAGCAGGTGGATGAGCGCGAGGACGCCCCAGGAGACCAGTTGCAACATGCAACTGTGTTAGCAGGCGATGACGCCGTTTCAACCCATTGCCGAGTGGCTATGGCGTGACGATTGCGAAATCTGGTGGTGGCGCTTCGATAGCGGCTTGCAACGCTTCCACCGATTTCCGATCTCCCTCGATCTTCAACCCGTTTGCCTCAAGAGCCGCAAGCGGAGCCTTTAGAAAGAACAGCCCGAGAAGCAGTTGGCGCGGCCCGGTCAATGTGGCTTGCGGTATTGGGTGACTCTGGCCCAATTCATTGATCATCACGGCATTACCGACTGAAACGGCGACCTGTTCCTTCCGGTCCGTGATGTCGAAATTGATCGTCATCCGGGCGTTTCCGATCTTCGCCGGATCAAGACGTGTGGCAATCGAATCGAACAGCATCTGCGTCGGAATTGCAGTAATCAGATCGACACTAACGCCGGTGCTGGAAGGTTTCACGCCGCTCCGTAGTTCGCTTGCCGCCGAGAGATACATGTTCCGCCACAAGGCACCTTCAGCCTGATAGGCCATCTGTTCAAATGAGTCGGCCTGAAGTGCCTTGGCTTGGGCATTGGCGGGATCAGCAAAGATCAGCTGGTTGAGCAGATCGGATGCCCAGCGATAATCGCCATCGGCCATCGCGGTTTTCGCGAGCGCGACCACCTTTGCCGCACCACCGATCGCCGCGACATAGCGAGACGCACGCGCCGTCGGAACGTGCGGATTGAGGTTTGCTGGATTGGCATCATACCATCCAAGATACCGCTGGTAGATCGCCTTGGCATTGTGGCTGTAGGTGCCGTAATAGCCACGTGTCGACCAGATCTGCGCCAAAGCGTCGGGCGGAGTCACTGCTTCGCCAAGTTCGGCAATCGTTGCCCCCTTGTTCATCGCGCGAACACTTTGATCGTGAAGGAACTTGTAATTGTCACGTTGCGCGGTGAGGAAGCTGCGAACTTCGGTCTTTCCAAAGCGGGGCCAGCAATGGCTCGCGATCAGCGTGTCCGAACGATCAGCGTAAAGCCGCAACGCCTCGGTCAGATAGCCCGCCCATTTGAGCGTATTGCGCACAAGTGCGCCGCGCGGGGTCAGGATGTTGTGCTGGGTGCACACTGCGATTTCGCCGATCAGCAGCGTCTTTTGCGCTGGTAGCATGATGTTAAGCTCGGCAGGCGCTTCGCTTTCGGGAACCATCTGGAACTCGAGTGCAACGCCGTCGATCATACGGGTGTCGCCGGTTTTGCGGACAAGATCGGTGGGGGCGGAGAGGGTGATTTCGCCTCCGGAAAGCCCCATGCCGATGCCAGAGCTCATCTGCCCCTGCGATCCCGGTGATAGCGAGGTGCCGAGTTGGTAGGTCGCGCGACGGCCCATCGCAGGGCCGGCGATCACGTTTTCGGACGCGGCCTCTTCGGTGAAATGTTCGGGCGCGACGATCGGCACGTCGGCAGGGACGGGGCCATCGAACAGGCCTTTGACGCCGCCGAAATGGTCCGAATGGCTGTGCGTGTAGATCACCGCGCTTATGGCGCGCGCGCCGAGTTTCGCGTTGGCCAGCGCTAGCGCCTCTCGCGCCATTTCGCGCCGGGTGAGCGGATCGACAATGATCCAACCGGTCTTCCCTGCAATCAGTGTCATGTTCGAGATATCGAAGCCGCGAACCTGCCAAATGCCTTCGCCGACTTTGAACAGTCCGTGCTTGGCAAGGAGGCCCGCGTGACGCCACAGGCTGGGATTAACCGTTGGCGGCGCAGTCCCCTTCACGAACTCATAGGCATCGAGGTTCAAGAGCGGCACACCCTTGGCATCGCGGATGATCGGATCGGTGCGCGTGGCGATAAAGCCCTGGTTTGCGAATGTTAAATCGCGCCCGTCATCGGTAGGGAGTGCGGCGCGGGTTTTGGCATTAGCTTGCAGCGTGGCGGCACTGGCAGGCTTAGGAGCGAAATCGGGTACTTGCGCCACTGCTGATGTCGCTAGGAAAAGCATCGCGAGAATGGCGCGCATGATAATCCTCCCCCTCGTACTTTCGTTGCAGTGTGTTGGTTTGATAAAGGCGACGCAAGCGGATAATCCCATCGCGGACGGCGGCGTGGAGACAGAAGGGTTCACGCAAATCCGCCAAGCCGGCAAGGCTTTGGTGGTCTTAC
>JANPIQ010000206.1:0-4062 GCA_031425075.1 Sphingomonadales bacterium | reverse complement strand
GATGTCAAATGGTTCGAATATGAACCGCGACACATGTTCCACGAACTCAATGTCTGGGAGGAAGACGGCTAGATCGTCGCCGATGTCGCCGCGGCCAATGGCACCGCGCTGTTCCCCGACGAAACCGGGCAGAAGCGCACGCATGGCGATACGCAACAGAGCTTACGCCGCTGGACGATCGATCCGGTCGCGCTCAGCCTCAAGGAAGAAACCTTGAACGACCGTGACATCCAGTTTCCGCGTCCCGATGATCGGATGATGACGCGGAAAACGCGGCAAAGCTTTGCCAATATCAACCTCAGATCGCGCGATGGCCGCGTCGAGGGGATGGATGCGGTGATCCGTTTCGATACCGTCAGCGGCAAGGAGGACGTCTGGAATTTCGGCCCGGGCGCATCGGCAGGCGAACTGGTCTTTGCCCCGCGGCTCGGCAGCACTCACGAAGCCGATGGTTATGCCATGACGATCGTCCACCAGGCCAGCGCTGCCAACAGCGAACTGGCGATCTTTGTGGCGGATGACATTGCGGCGGGGCCGATCGCACGCGCGATCATCCCGTTCCGCGTGCCTTCGGGCTTTCACTGCAATTATTACGCGGCGGACAATCGCCTTTACTCTCAAGCTTTTGGAGCCTGAATTTATGCAAACCCGTCAATGGTTGCTCAATGGTCACCCGCGCGGTCGGCCGATTGCCGATGATGATTTCAAGCTCGTTGAAACGCCGCTTCCCGTGCGCGGCGATAAGCTGCTGCTCAAGACGCACTATCTGAGCTTCGATCCCGCGCAAAAGGGCTGGATGGAAAATATCGCCGACTATGTCGCCCCGATGGCGATCGGCGATGTGATGCGCGGCGGCGGGATCAGCGAAGTGATCGAAGGCGAAGCAGGCGGCTTCAAGCCCGGAGACATGGTGCTCGGCACGACCGGCTGGACCGAATATCATCTGTCCGATGGCACAGGCCTTGCCCGTGTCCATCCCGATCTGCCGCCTACCGCAATGCTCTCGGTGCTCGGCACGACGGGGATGACCGCCTATTGCGGGCTGTTTAAGGTTGGCAAGCCGGTCGCAGGCGATACCGTGCTCGTTTCGGGCGCGGCCGGGGCGACGGGCTCGGTCGTCGGCCAGCTCGCAAAGATTGCCGGGTGCCGGGTGATCGGGATCGCTGGCGGGCCTGAAAAGTGCACGTGGCTGGTCAACGAAGCAGGCTATGATGCCGCGATCGATTACAAGGCGGGCAATGTCCGCGATCAGATCAAGCAACACGCGCCGGGCGGCGTCGATGTGATCTTCGACAATGTCGGCGGCCAGATCCTCGATGACATGCTGGCACAAATCGCGACCAGCGCGCGCGTCGTGGTGTGCGGCGGGATCAGCCGGTACGAAACCGGGAACATGCCTGCGGGGCCGCAGAATTATTTCAACCTGATCTTCCGCCGCGCGTCGATGGCAGGCTTCATCGTGATCGACTGGATGGCCGAATTTCCCGCGATCCGGAATCGGCTCGTGGCGATGGTCAAGGCCGGGCAGCTGACCTATCAGGAAGACATCCAGCACGGTTTCGAGAACGCGCCCAAGACACTGGGGCGGCTGTTTACCGGTGAGAACCGGGGCAAGCAGATCTTGAAGTTGTGAAATCTTCCCCGTTCACGGGGAGGGGAACCACGAAGTGGTGGGGGGGTGTCAGAAGCCACCTCATCCCGACGCCCCCCCCTCCGTCAGTCCTTCGGACTGCCACCTCCTCGCCAGCGGGGAGGATTTGTTGCCGATAAGGAACCCCCATGAACCCCGAAACCACCCCTGTCATCATCGGCGTCGGCCAGATTAACGACCGGCCCGAAGACCCCGATCTCGGGCTCGACAGCCCCGGGCTGATGATTGCCGCGTTGAAAGCCGCCGAGGCCGATGCGGGCTTCAAACTGCTCAGCGATATCGACCGGCTGGCGATCGTCGATCAGATCAGTTTCCGCCACTTGGGCAATCTGTGCGCGCAGGTGGCAGATGGCATCAGGGCCAACCCGCCGCACAACGAACAATCGCCCGCCCCGCACGGCGATACCCCGATCCGCTTCCTTAACGAAGCCGCAAATGCCATCGCCGCAGGCGAAGCGCGACTGTGCGCGGTCACGGGCGGCGAGGCGCTGCGTACCGCCGCCGGACGCGCCAAGAAGGCCGCTGCCGCCGATGCCTCGTTCAACGCACTCCGCAGTGTGGCAGCGCGCAACGATCCCAATTATGCGCAGCGCCATGGGCTGATCGCGCCGGTGGATGTCTATCCGCTCTACGAGAATGCCGGGCGCGCGGCCTATGGTCAGACATTGGCCGAAGCGCAGGCCGAAAGCGCCGCGATCTGGTCCGCCATGTCGCACGTTGCCGCAAATGAGCCCGGCGCCTGGATCAAAAAGCCCGTTTCGCCGGGCGACGTAACGACGCCCACCGCCGACAATCGCCCGATCGCTTTCCCGTACACAAAGCTGATGGTTGCCAACGCCTCGGTCAATCAGGGTGCGGCGTTTATCGTGACGAGCGTTGCCGAGGCACGGCGGCGCGGCGTGCCCGAGACCCGCATGATCCATATCGGTGCAGGCGCCGCGGCAAAGGAAGATGGCAGCATCCTCCGCCGCGACCGCTTCGATCGCAGCGTCAGCATGGAGGTTTCGATCCGCCGCACGCTCGTGCTCAACGCCGTGACGGCTGCCGATTTCGATCATGTCGAGCTTTACAGTTGCTTCCCCTGCGTGCCGAAGATGGCACGGCGTATTCTCGGCTGGCCGCTCGACAAGCCGTCGAGCGTGTTCGGCGGGCTCACCTTTGGCGGCGGGCCGATCGCCAACTATATGAGCCACGCGGTCGCGTCGATGACCGATCGCTTGCGCTCAGGCGGCGGCACCGGCTTCCTCTTCGCCAATGGCGGTTTTGCGACCGACAATCATTGCATCATTCTGTCGCGCGATCCGCTGCCGAAAGCGAATTTGCCGCAGCCCTATGATTTTCAGGCCGAAGCCGAAGCCGCGCGCGATCCGATCCCCGAACTCGACAAGGATTATGCAGGCCCGGTGACGATCGAAACCTATACGGTATTCTATGGCCGGGAGGGTGAGGCGAAGGCGGGCGTGGTGGTCGCGCGGACGCCCGATGGCGCGCGGACGCTCGCGCATGTCGACGCGGGCGATGCGGGAATGGTGGCGTTCCTGACCGATGGCGCGGTTGAGCCGGTGGGGTCTGCTGGGCAGGTGATTGCAGGCGAGCAACGGGTGTTTCGGCGGTAGATCCTCCATCCTCCCCATCGCGCTTGCGATGGGGAGGGGGACCGTTTGACGCGCAGACGTCAAATGGTGGAGGGGCCAGCTTGCCACGGTGCCCGGCCCCTCCACCACGCTTCGCGCGGTCCCCCTCCCCATTTCAAGAAAATGGGGAGGATAAGAACCACAAGCCCCTCGCTCTCTGCCCCACAATCCGCTACGCCACAGTGCAATATGTCGGTTACCCTCGCCATCATCCTTTCCGCCATCGCGATGACACTGATCGTTGGTGTGCGCTATCTGATCGTGTCGGGCGCTTTTGCCTGGGCGACCAAAGTGCGGCACGGGGCGCTCTACAGCGATCTCGAGCCCCAGATCCTCCGCGAGATCGGCTGGAGCCTTGCGTCGGCTGCGGTCTACGGCATTCCGGCGGGCATCGTCGCCTGGGGGTGGCAGAACCTCGGCTGGACGCGCATCTATTCCGATGCAACAGCCTACCCGCTCTGGTATGTGCCGCTGTCGGTGCTGCTCTATCTCGCCGCCCATGACACATGGTTTTACTGGACGCACCGGCTGATGCACCGCCCTTGGTGGTTCAAGCATATGCACGCCGTCCACCATGCCAGCCGCCCGCCGACCGCATGGGCCGCGATGAGCTTTCATCCCTGGGAGGCGCTGACGGGTGCGCTCGTCATACCTGTGCTGGTGTTCCTGATTCCGATCCACGTCGGCGCGCTCGCCATTGTGCTATCGATCATGACGATCATGGGCGTCACCAACCATATGGGGTGGGAGCTGTTTCCAAAGGCTGTGGTTCATGGC
>JANPIQ010000205.1:0-3108 GCA_031425075.1 Sphingomonadales bacterium | reverse complement strand
TTGCTGCGCCGCGTTCGTGATTTTGCGCAGGCCGCTGGGCATGATGTGGTCGATTCGCGCGCCGCCGATGCCGCGCTCAACCGGCTCGAAGTCGATGCGCTGGGGCTCGATGCGATGGACCGGCGCTATCTGACGATGATCGCCGATATTTATCGTGGCGGGCCAGTCGGCGTCGAGGCGCTCGCGGCAGGGCTTTCGGAACCGCGCGATACGATCGAGGATGTCGTCGAGCCTTACCTCCTCCAGCTCGGCCTGATCGCCCGCACCGCGCGGGGGAGATGCCTGAATGCGCCCGGGTGGAAACATCTTGGGCTGAACCCGCCAGCCGGATCACAAGATGGGCTGTTTGACGGCAAATAGCGGCGCAGCCAAGAAAGAATGGGTTCACGCTGAGGGCGCGGAGTCCGCAGAGGAGGGGGTGGGCTCAAACCTCGGCGACCTCTGCGTCCTCTGCGTGAACCAAAAAACTGCCTGCGGCGCACATCTTGGCTTTTCAGGATTCTCATTTGCCCCCGCCGCGTCTATCGACACACAACTCATGTCCCTAGACGCCCCCTATCAAGGCCGCTTCGTTGGCCGCGAGCATCGGTTTGCGGTGCGTGTCTATTTTGAAGACACCGATTTTTCGGGCATGGTCTATCACGCCCGCTATCTGCATTTCATGGAACGCGCGCGATCTGACATGCTGGCGCGCTCGGGAATTGATCAGCCTACGGCCTGGGCAAACGGGGTCGGCGTCTATGCGGTCGCCGAAATGACCATCAAATACCACCGATCGGCGCGCTTCGATGATGCGCTGCTGATCGTCTCGACAGTCGAACATTTGCGCGCTGCGGCCTGCACCATTCATCAGCGAGTCATGTTGGGCGACGAAATGCTCTGCAGGGCCGAAGTGCTGGCGGCGTTCACCAAGGATGGCCGTCCGGTTCGCCAGCCCAAAGCATGGACTGACGCGTTCACCCGATTGCTGCCCGAAACAGAAGGACTTTCATGACCAGCTTCGCGCTTTCGACCGATCCGACAACATTGTCTCCGGTCGCGCTGTTCCTTCAGGCCGATATCGTCGTCAAGCTCGTGATGGTCGGGCTGCTGCTGGCGAGTATCTGGACGTGGGCGATCATCGTTTCGCAGTGGCAGCGGATGCGCAAGGTCAGCGCGTCATGCGAAAGTTTCGAACGCGAATTCTGGAAGGCGCAGGAAGTCGACAAGTTCGCCGAAAGCGCCAAAACCAGTGATGTGCCGAGCGCGAAGATCGTTTCGGCAGGGCTCGGCGAATGGCGGCGCTCGACTCGCGGGCCAATCGATCGCGAAGGCACCCGCGCGCGGCTCGCGACGGTGATGGGGGCGACCATAGCGGCGGAGATCGACCGCTTGTCCGAGCGGCTCAACATCCAAGCGAGCGAGTCGAGCGCGGCACCGTTCATCGGGCTGTTCGGCACGGTCTGGGGGATCATGCGCAGTTTTACCGCGATCGCCGCTGAACAGAATTCGTCACTCGCGGTCGTGGCACCGGGGATCGCCGAAGCACTGTTTGCGACCGCACTCGGGCTGTTCGCGGCCATCCCCGCGCTGATCGCGTATAACCGCTTCGGCCATGTCCTTAATCGTCTCGAGGCGCGGCTCAACCGTTTTGCCGACGGGTTCCATGCGATGCTGAGCCGAGAACTGGAGCTTGAGCGCTAAATGGCCGGATCCCCCACACCATCCCAGCGCGGGCGGCATCGCAGCGCACCGATCGCCGAGATCAACGTGACGCCGATGGTCGATGTCATGCTGGTGCTGCTGATTATCTTCATGGTCACAGCGCCGCTTTTGACTGCGGGTGTCGAAGTCAAGCTCCCCGAAAGCCGTGCCAAGGCGCTCGCGCAGGAGGCAGAGCCGGTGCAGATTGGGATTGACGCCAGCGGCGCGGTGTTCATCGGCGAATCGCCGATCTCGGCCGATGAATTGCCGTCGCGGCTGGCAGCCATCGCCGAGCGCGGCAATGAGCCGCCGCAAATCTATCTCCGCGCCGATCGCGCGCTCGATTATGGCAGCGTGATGCGCGTGATGGGCGAACTCAATCGCGCAGGCCTCAACAAGGTCGCGCTGCTGACGACCGGCGGAGAAGGCCCGCAGTGATCATCGGGCGGCATCGGATCGTTTCCGAAACGGGGAGGGGGACCGCGACGCGAAGCGGGGGGGTGGGGGGATGTTCGGCGCTCCACTTCCAAGCTGCCCCTCGACCATCCTGCGGATGGTTCCCCTCCCCGTTTCGGGGAGGATCCGATGGATAGTGCCGACCGGTCTGGTTTCGCCGTGGCGATTGCGGGGCATGCTGCGCTGTTTGCGGCGTTGTCTTACGGTCTGCTCAACGCGCCCAAGCTCGACCTGATCGCGTCCGATCCGATCGAGGTCGAACTGGTCGAGGAGGCCGCGCTGACTTCGACCGCGCCCGATGCCGTGCCCGAAGCTCCTGCTCCTGCTCCTGCTCCTGCGGCGTCCGAGCCTCAGCCGATGGCAATGCCCGAGCCCGTGCCGCCGCTTCAGGCGCCGAGCCTGATCCCCAGGCCCGCTCAGCCACAGACGCGACCGGCGCCGACCCCCCGGCCGGTCCGCGCCCAGCCGCAGCCGCAGGCCAAACCGGCTGCCAAACCGCAACCGCAACAGCGCACCCAGACCGCGCAACGCACCGACGCGCGCGATCGCCGCCGCCCCGATCGTGAACGCCCGGGCCTGTCGCGCGATCTTGTCAGGGGCCTGTCCGATGCGCCGACGGTACGGCCCAATGCCAAACCCACTGCGACGCCGGGCCGTGGCGCCAGTAGCGGCACGCCAGCGGCTGCAATCGGCCCGGCTGTCACTGCCTCGCTCGGCGCCGAGGTGCGTCGCCAGATCAAGCCGCACTGGAAATCACCAACAGGTGCCGATGTCGAGCTGTTGCGTACGACGGTTGCAGTTCGGCTCAATCCAGATGGCAGCCTTGCTGGCGCCCCGAGCATTGTCCAGCAAACTGGAATTAACGAATCGAACCGTGCCCAGGCGAGGCTCCATGCCGATCAGGCGATCAGGGCGGTTCGTCTCGCTGCGCCTTTCCAGCTTCCAGCGCAGTTCTACGATGCGTGGAAG
>JANPIQ010000204.1:0-3887 GCA_031425075.1 Sphingomonadales bacterium | reverse complement strand
TCAGCAGCGTCAGCAACAATCCGGCCCCGACGCCGTAAACACCCAAACGGAACCACCGCTTTGGCCATTGGCCGCGAACCCAGTCGGCGGCCGCATTGGTATCGCGGCGCAGCCTGAGTTTCAGGCTGCCGGTTTCAGGGGACGCGACCATTGCAGCGGGGCTTTACGGCTCCCTGTGCAAAAAGAAAAGCCGTCAGCGCTGCGCAAGCCTTCGTGCAAAATAGACCTCGACGGCGCGGCGCACGCCCGCAGCGATGCTGGCTTGTCCGTCCTTTGAGGCAACGCGTTCGGCATCGCCTGAGTTGGTCAGATAGCCGACTTCGAGCAGGATCGACGGCATGTCGGGCGATTTGAGCACCGCCAGCCCCGCCATTTTGTGAAAATCGCTGCGAAACGGGACGTACCGCGATGCTTCGCGCTTGAGCAGAGTGGCAAATCCGGCGGACGCATTCATCGTTTCGCGCTGCGCCAGGTCGACGAGGATCGAGGCGATATCCTTGTTCTCCGTCCCCAGATCGACCCCATTGATCACGTCTGCGCGGTTTTCACGCTGTGCCAGCAACTGTGCCTCTCGATCCGATGCGACTTCGGACAGCGTGTAGATCGTCGCACCAGAAGCTGTGGCCGCAGGCGCGGCATCGGCATGGACCGAAATGAACAGATCGGCCTTGAGATTGCGCGCGATCGCTGATCGTTCACGCAAAACATAAAATCGATCATCCTCACGCGTTAGCGCCACGCGCACGCGCCCGCCTGCGATAAGGGCATCGCGGATCTGCTTCGCTACAGACAGCGTAACGTCTTTTTCGCGGGCGCCTGACACCGGCGAAATTGCGCCGGGATCGTGCCCGCCGTGACCGGCATCGATAACCACCAGCGGCCGCCCGGCCGGGCCGTATATTCTGGGACGCGGAATGCCGTTGCGCGCCGGTGAAAGCGGCACGGTCAGGCTGTAGGCACTGCGCGGTGGCCTTGCGCGGTTTGCGACAGGCGATTTGTGGAATTTGTGGGCTTCTGCCGAAGCAACGGCACTCTGGCTGGCCCCAGCGTCGGTCAACGACACTGTCACCCTGCTGCCATCGACATGCACGCTAAGCGCATAAACATTGCCGGAGCCAAAGGGGCTCAAAATCGCACAAAGAGCGAGCGCCAGCGCCATCTTGCCCCTTTGCGGCGTTCCGCAGCCATACGTAAAGGGCTTTGCCGCGTTTTGACCAAGGCTGGTCAATTGATGTCGCGCGAGTTTGTCACCGGGCCCCACTCGACGAGGCGGGTAGGCCCGGCGAATCTTCGGTCAGGCAGCCAGCGCAAACCCGAGCTTGCGACGGCGCAACATCGAACCGACAAAGCCGAAGCCCAGGATCATCATGGCCCAGATGCCGGGCTCGGGAACTGCGGCAACAGTCTCGCCCGTGATGTCGCCAAGGCCTGAAACCGTCAATGTGTAAGCACCGAAGTCGCTATTTTGGAAACCGGAGGTGATCGCAAAATAAGATGTGCCCGCCATCAGATTAAGGCCTGCAAAGCCGGAATTGAGCCCTGCAAAATCATCGTCATAGGCAACCGCATTTTCGAGCGCGTTGAGCGGGTTGAACGACCCTGCATGGATGCCGAGATAATTGTCGTACCGGCTTTCGTTGAGAAAACTGTACGCGCCAGTTGCGGACACTGTGAAGGGGGTCACGACATAACGTACGGCCGTTCCAACGCCCGAAAGCCCGGTAGGCGGCGTACCAGAAACCGGGCGATTGAACGTCGGCCCGCCTGTTGTATCGCCGGTAAAAATTGTCGTTCCCGCCATCGCAGGGGTTGCAACAAACGCGCTCAGCGCAAGGGCAAAGGACAGGTAAGGCTTCATCATAACATCCCCTAATTGTAACCCTGCGTTGCACAGACGAATTTGCCCGCGCGCTTTGGTTAACATAAACTTACACCAGCGTTCGTGAATGGCAATGGCAAAAGGGCGGTACCTGCTGTGCGTGTGCCATTCCGGCACGCGGCGGGCCACTGTCCGCGAAATGCCGTTTGCTTTGTTTGCAACGGAATGGCGCGATCGCCGGTTGTGCGCCGGTCGCGGCGTGCGCATATACGGACGATGCCTGATCCATCGACCATTGCCGCGATCGCATGGGCCGTCATCCTGGGCGGCGCGGGCGGCCTGCTGACCACGATCGGGCCCTGGTATCGCGATCTGAAAAAGCCGCGCTGGCAACCGCCCGACTGGCTGTTCGGCCCTGCATGGACGCTGATCCTTGGCCTTGCCGCATGGGCCGCCGTGCTGGCATGGGATGGTGCCACCGATGACGCAGGCCGGTTGACAATCATCATCGTCTACGCGGTCAATTTCTTGTTTCACTTCTTGTGGTCGCCAATCTTTTTCACCGCTCGCCGCCCCGATTGGGCGCTGATCGAGGTGCCGTTCCTGTGGGGATCGGTGCTGGCGATGTGCATCTTGCTGCGCGAATATTCGGTGCTCGCAAGCTGGCTGATCGTGCCATATCTGGTCTGGGTGAGCTTTGCAGCGGTGCTCAATTTTGCGATTGTGCGGTTGAATGCACCGTTTGGCGCGCGGAGCTTGGCGTAACTTGTCTCGCTGCCGCCCCCCGGTTGCACACACCCCGCATCGCTGCTAATCCCCGATGGCCGCGTGAAATGCGGCACATACCTATCGCCCGGCCATCCGGGTCGATCCATCCAGGTTGAAGCTTGCATGATGCATTTGATTCCCCGTCCGCTGCGCTTTCCGATCCGGATTGCGGCAGGACGGCTGGATTCTGCCGTTTCGAAAGCGGAACGGCGTGCTCGGCAGGCAGAGGCAATTATGACACCATCAACTCACACACCGGGGCCCGTGCGGCTGCTCAGGGCAATTTTGCCGCCCCCGCCCCCTTTATTACGCGCAGGTGTTGCCGGCTTGAACGCCGTCCGCCGCGCCCGGAGATACCTAAATGACAATGCGTATGCTGATAGATGCGCGCCACCGGGAAGAAACCCGGGTCGCGGTCGCCAAGGGGCACAGGATTGAAGAATTCGACTTTGAGTCGGCCGAACACAAGCAGCTCAAGGGCAATATCTACCTTGCCAAGGTAACGCGGGTCGAACCGTCGTTGCAGGCGGCGTTCGTCGATTATGGCGGCAATCGCCATGGCTTTCTGGCGTTCAGCGAAATCCATCCCGATTATTACCAGATCCCCAAGGAAGATCGCGAGGCCTTGCTCCGCGAAGAAGCTGAACATGCCGCCGAAGAAGAGCGGATTCGCGAAGCCGAGGATGACGATCTTGATCCTGTAGACATTCATCACGACGATGATGGGATTGACGACGATCGCCCCGATGCCGACGAGGAATCCGATGACGCCGGTGAGGAGGGCGGCGCTCCACCCCCCGAACTGGCGGGCAGCGACGGCCGCGAAGATACCAATGCCGCCGCAAGCGCGCTTCGTGCGAAGCGAATGAACCTGCGCAAGCGGTATAAAATCCAGGATGTGATCCACAGGCGGCAGGTGCTGCTGGTCCAGGTCGTCAAGGAAGAACGCGGCAACAAGGGCGCCGCGCTGACCACCTATTTGAGCCTTGCAGGCCGCTATTGCGTCCTGATGCCCAACACCACGCATGGCGGCGGAATCAGCCGCAAGATTTCGAATTCGGGCGACAGGAAGCGGCTGAAGGTCATCATGGCCGAACTTGATCTGCCACGCTCGATGGGCTGCATCGTGCGTACAGCGGGGCTCCAGCGGACCAAGGTCGAAATCAAGCGCGACTTTGATTATCTTGCGCGGCTGTGGGACGGGATCCGTGAGAACACACTCAAATCTTCGGCGCCGGCGCTGATCCATAACGACAGCGACCTGATCAAGCGCGCCATCCGCGACCTGTATAACAAGGAT
>JANPIQ010000203.1:0-12417 GCA_031425075.1 Sphingomonadales bacterium | reverse complement strand
GCTGCGACCGGAGGCAATCTTCAACCATGGCATGTCGATCTTGTCCACGGCGAATCGATGGCGAAGCTCAAGGCCATTATGCAAGGCAAGATCGCCGAGGGCCCGCCGAACGAAGGCACCGAGTACAACATTTACCCGCCTGAACTGCCCAAGACCTATGCCGATCGCAGGTTCGAGGTTGGCGAAATGCTGTATGCCTCGATCGGCATTCCGCGCGATAACAAGATGGGTCGGGCGATGTGGTTCAGCCGCAATTTCCAGTTCTTCAACGCGCCGGTCGGGCTATTTGTCTCGCTCGACCGCAGTATGGGTCTCCCGCAATGGGGCGATGCGGGCATGCTTCTCCAAAACGTGATGTTGCTGCTTTGTGAAGCCGGACTTGACAGCTGCCCGCAGGAATGTTGGGCGATCTATCCCAAAACGGTTGGTCGGTTTCTCGAACTTCCTGATAACCGGATCATGTGGACAGGAATGGCGATTGGCTACAAAGACGCCAGCGATCCTGCCAACGCGCTGCTGCCCAAACGTGCAGCGCCTGTTGAGTGGCTCGTGGAACACAGCTGACATGCGGCCCCGTTGACTTGATGCGGTGGCTTCGCCATTGAGCCGCCTCGCTTGCGCGCCGATGGGTAGGTGGTCGAGTGGTTAATGGCAGCAGACTGTAAATCTGCCGACGAGAGTCTACGCTGGTTCGAATCCAGCCCTACCCACCATAATGGCGCACTTTGATGAACCCAATCGCTGCGCGGATCGCATTTGGTGTGCCATACCGATGCATCGGCCAACGTGCCTTAGCGCTTGTGCAATGCATTCATTCCGAACAAGGTTTCAATCTCAACAACACTCACCAGCCAGCGAATTCTCACCGGCGCAAAAGGACATGATTGAAGCTGCTATGCCCCAGCCTCTAGAATTCGAGCAGCCCGGTTTCGGCGAGGTTTTGACGTCGCATGTGATTGTCGATCCCGATGCGCCCCGTGCCTCGCCAGAATCGTTCAAACAAGCCATGCGCACGCTGATGGGTGGCGTCTGCGCGGTGACGGCACGATATAGTGACGGTGTGATCGGCGTAACGGTCACCGCGGCGTGTTCGGTTAGCGCTGATGAGCCGCTGATCCTGATATGTCTCAATCGTTCAGGTCGTATGGCTGCGCCCATTGCGAAGCTGGGCAGGTTTGGCTTCAGTGTCCTGGCGGCAGATCAATACTCCGCTGCGTCTTATTTTGCCCGCAACGAAGAGGGCGATGAGCCCGCAATGGTATGGGACGATGACTGCCCCACACTCGATGGTGCGCTTGCACGGCTGGTGTGCGTCAGTCAGCATCAGGTTCATGCCGGGTCGCACCTTGTGATTATCGCGTTGGTAGAAAAAGCGACCATTTCGCACGGCTCGCCGCTCGGATATGCGAACGGTGCCTATTGCACTGCGGTCCCGATCAAAATCGAACCGAATCCGGCGCCTGCTGATCGATAGCGGAAAGTTTCGAAATTGATTGCCACCGCCGATTGTCTTCAATCTGGTGCACTTGGCGCTCCCATTGCCAAAATCAAACCGATTCAAGTCTGTAGCCATTTTTGTCGTCGGGCGGCTGTATCTCTTCGAAAAAATCCCTATCGAGCCCCAATGCCATACCCCCTTCTTCCGTCCGTCGTTGGCGAAGCACTCGCTGCGCGCGGCTATACTGAGCCAACACCCGTTCAAGCCGCCGTGCTCGAACCCCAAGCAGTCGATCGCGATCTCGTCGTGTCTGCGCAGACAGGCTCAGGCAAGACCGTCGCTTTTGGCCTGGCTATGGCATCGGACGTGTTGCAAGCTGACGGATCGACGCAGGCCGGCCGCCTTCCGCTCGCACTGGTGATTGCACCGACACGCGAACTTGCGCTGCAAGTCAGCCGCGAGCTCGATTGGCTGTTCGGAAAGGCTGGCACGCGCGTGGCAACCTGC
The DNA here is from genome assembly GCA_031425075.1 of Sphingomonadales bacterium. Classification (GTDB taxonomy): domain Bacteria; phylum Pseudomonadota; class Alphaproteobacteria; order Sphingomonadales; family Sphingomonadaceae; genus Aquisediminimonas. The sequence goes on along the minus strand of JANPIQ010000203.1, from coordinate 10,472 downwards.
GTCGGCGGCATGGACGCGTCGAAAGAGCGGCGCTCGCTTCGCGATGGCGCGCAGATCGTCGTCGGGACACCGGGTCGGTTGCGCGATCACCTTGAACGCGGCGCGCTCGATCTTTCCGCGTTGCGAACCGTAGTTCTCGATGAAGCCGATGAAATGCTCGACATGGGGTTTCGAGAAGATCTGGAGGAAATCCTCGACGCCATGCCCGAGCAGCGCCGGACATTGCTGTTTTCGGCGACAATATCCCCGGCGATCGCCAAACTGGCAAAGCGGTATCAGCGCGACGCGTTGCGCATCTCGACAGTTGGCGATGATCGTGGCCATGGCGATATAGCCTACCAGGCGGTGAGCGTGCCCCCGTCCGAGATCGAACATGCAGTGGTCAATCTGCTGCGATTTCACGAGGCCGAAACGGCGATGCTGTTTTGCGCCACGCGCGAAAATGTGCGTCATCTCCACGCGACGTTGCAGGAGCGCGGGTTCGCAGTTGTGGCGCTGTCGGGCGAGCATTCGCAGTCCGAGCGCAACCACGCGCTTCAGGCATTGCGCGACCGCCGTGCGCGGGTATGCGTTGCGACCGATGTGGCGGCGCGCGGCATCGACCTGCCCACGTTAAGTCTTGTCGTGCATGTTGAAATTCCGCGCGATGCCGAGGCGTTGCAGCACCGTTCGGGCCGGACAGGGCGCGCGGGCAAGAAGGGAACGGCCGTTCTGATCGTGCCGTATCCGCGTCGCAAGCGGGTTGAGGCCATGTTGCGTGGCGCGCGGATTGTGGCCGAGTGGATCGATCCTCCGACGCCCGACAGCATTCGCGCGAACGATCGACAGCGCCTGTTGCATGCCCTGCTAGAACCTATCGAGTTCGACGCTGAAGACCGCGAACTTGCAACGCGTCTGCTTGCGGAACGTAGCGCCGAAGACATTGCAGCAGCACTGGTGCGCGCGCATCGCGCCGCGCTGCCTCAGGCCGAAGAACTGATCGCCCATTCGGCCGAAGGGCGTCCGGCCGATCGACAGGATCGTCATCGCCCCGGGTTCGAAGATGTGGTATGGTTCCGAATGAACATTGGTCGCCGCCAAAATGCCGATCCGCGCTGGATTCTGCCGCTGCTGTGCCGTCGTGGGCACATCTCGCGTAACGAAATCGGTGCGATCCGCGTTTTGCCCAACGAAACGCAGTTTCAGGTGCCACGCGCAATCGCCAGCAAATTTGCCTCGGCCGTCGCCCGAACAGCGGGCAGCGAAGACGGCAGCGATGTGCTGATCGAACCCGCTCCCGGCGCTCCGCCGGAAGCGCCCCGCCATTCACGCAGTGCAGAACCTGCGAACCGCCCTCGCGTGCGACCGGCAAACAGGCCGGCAATCCCGCCAAAGGGCAGGACGAGGCAGCGCTAGGCCTGAAGCAACGCCACGCTGCTAACGTCCGGTATATAGCTCTGCGATCGAGAGCGATGCCTGACGCGGTGACGCTTTCATGCTTTGCAGAACAAGTGGGGCAATCGCGGCGGCGGCGCGCTTTCCGTCACGCTCGCGCAACGCAGCACGCAGCAACTCAGGAGCGCCCGCGCTCGCGAAGGCAATGATATGATCGGTGCCGAGCGGAGAGACGACTTGTGTTTCGAGCAGTGTCGTTTGCGGACTTGCTGCCAGTTGCCCCTCTCCATCTGACGCCAGCGGATATATGAGCTGTACGGTGCCATCCGACGCAAGATTGAAGACGGTCAGGAACAACGCCGTGTCGGAACGGACCCTGGGATCTGCTGCAAGTTCGATTTTGACCATATCGCCGTGCGGATAAATATGGTCGCCTCCGGCCGGGCCAATGGTCAGCCGCACCGATCGTTCGATGACTTGCGGGCGCAGCAGCATCAGGGCAGCCCATTTGTCGACGACGCCCGTGAGCGCGGCCTCATCATCGATCCCGGTCGCAACCACGTCCCCTGAGGGGCGCAACACCTCTTCGGTATCACGCATCCAGTAAAAATCGGCGTCTCCGCCGGGTGGGGCGATTTGCCATGACCGGTCCGTATCCCCACCGTTTTCGAAGCGCGCGCCGGTAATCGACACCCATGGCAGGTTTGCAATTGCAGCAGGGGGGATCGGGAGCTGCGAGAAAATTGCAAGTCCCTCCCAACCTGTGGGAAAATCAGCGCTGCTTTCCTGCCGCTGCGCGCTTAACATCCGCACTTGACTGTTGATGTAGGACGTAAGTTCGAGCACGCTGACAGCACCGTCGCCATTGAAATCGCTCACGACAGCGTCCTCATTGGGGCCGCCAGCCGTCAAGGCCTGCTCAAAGGCGTAGGTCAGAACACCGCGCTGCGGCGCCCCTGCACCCGGCAGTTCGGTTTCAAGCGCAAGCTGATCGTCGCGCGATGCCCCCAGGTAGAGCAAATTGGGAAGTCGGTCAGCCTCTTGCGAGACGACGCCGCTACTGATCAGCGGCGGCAGTTGCGGCCCTGGTCGGGGAACCAGTTCGATCGCGCGATCATCGGCATTGCGCAGTCCCAGCCTTGCGGCAAAGCCGAACGCGCGGGGATCGATCGCGCGATGCATGGTGCCCGAATGGCAGCTGTCGATCATCATGAAGATGCGCGTCTCTTGCGGGACATAACGCCCCATCCAGGCAGTGAAATCCTTGTCAACGATAAAGTCCTCGGGATCTTGCCGCCCAGGATCAAACCCCGTCAGCAAAAGGAACTGATCATATTCATCGCCTACGCCGCGCAGTCCTGAAGCGCGCGCCTGCGCCCCATGGCCGCTGAAATAGAACATGATCCAGTCGCCAGGTTTTGCGCGCAGCCCCACTTTCTGGATCGCGGATTCGACACTTGACCGCTTCACCCCACTGTCACGCAGCACCGTAATGTCGGTCGCCCCCATCCGCCGCACCAGTGCTTCGACGGCAATCAAGTCGTTCGCCGGCCCGCTGAGATCGGGCACAGCTTCGCTGCCATATTGGGATACACCGACGAGGATTACGCGCATTTCTGACGCGTGGGCAGCCCGTTCCACCAGCGGCGCCAACAGAAGGCCAAATGCGATCAGCAGCGCGCGCACTGGTCAGTGCGCCGCAATGACTTCGTCGGCATCGAGATCTCGTGCGACGCGCAGTCCGAAATCGTCGCGCGCCTTGGTTGCGCTGACCGCGAAGCGATTGGCAGTCCGAAGTTCGGCAGGGACGCTTTGAAACGATCCACCGCGCACGATGCGCCGCTGGCAAGTCGAATCGGCACACCCGCTGGTCCATTCCCATACATTACCCTGCGTCTGGTACAGGCCAAAACCGTTCGGCGGATAACCCGTGACGGCTTCGGGATAGCCGCGATACGGCGCAGTCGGCGATCCCTGGTAGCGCGCGGTTTGATCGTAATTGGCATCGGCAGGCGAGATCGCATTGCCCCATGGGAAAGCAGCGCTTGCCCCCGCGCGTGCGGCATATTCCCATTCCTCATCGGTTGGCAGGCGATACATGCGGCCCGATTGACGGGCAAGCCACTGTACGAATGCAGTCGCGTCGGCAAATCCGATCCCCGTTGCGGGAACTAGCGGATTAGGGTTTTCTTTCTCCCACCCGGTCATGCGTGCGCAACCACCATCGCGCACGCACGCCGTCCATTCGGCTGAGGTAACTTCATAAACGCCAATCGCAAAGCTGCGCCCGATCTTACGGCTCTGCTGTACCGGCTCGTCGGGTTTACGCGCAGCTTCGCCCTGCGGCGAGCCATAAGCGCCTGTCCCCGAAGGCAGGACACGCATCCAGGGGCAATTGGCGCAGTCGTAAAAGCGGTCGCCGCTTGCCGGATCGCAAGACACAAAACACGGCGCGCTACCTTGAAGGCCGTAATCGAAGGTCGGCTTTTGGAACGCACCTGTCTTCTTAAGTGCCACCCTGTCAGACACGCGCTTCAGGGCATCAGCGATGTTTTGGCGCGGGCGGCGAATTTCCTCTGCAAGCACTTTTGAGAAAATGCCGTCATCGAAGGCGATTTGGCCAGCACTTGTCGAATAGGCAACGAGATAGCCCTGATCGGGGCGGATTGCGGCGGTATCTTCGCGGATTACGCGCTTCAGCCCCTTGCTCCCCGCCACGGCGTCCTCAACCGCGCCTACGGGCGCGGGCGCGGGCGCGGGCGCGCTCGCGAGCGGGACGACGTTGCGACACATGTCGAGTACCACGAGTACCGTGCGCGCACCGCTCTGCATCAGTGATCGGGTGAGCGCCGCACGAGACAAAGGTGATCCGCGCGAAATCTGCGTCGCCTGCGCGTCGGTGCCCAGCACGATGACATCGCCACCACTTTCGGCCGCCACGCCATGGCCCGAGAAATAGACGATGCCAAATGCGTCGTTTCCTGCCGCTGCCAGTCTCTTGCGAAAGTCCGCGATTTCTGCGCGCATTGCGGCTTCTGTAAGGTCGCGCCGGACGCGCACCGCCCCCTCACCCGAAGCATCGGCAACGCCTGTCGCAGATAGCGCCGCCGCGATTTTCTCGCCATCGCCATAGGTCGCGCCGAGCCGGTCGAAATGGCTATACGCGCCGTTTGCGATGACAAGCGCAAGCCGGGGCTCGCCGCCCTTCGCTCGCGCTGCACTCCCGACCCCGATCGCCAGAAGCAGGAGCATCAGGCCAATTGCGCGGATCATCGTCAAAAGCGGAAGCCCAGCCCCGCTGTGTAGGTCTTATACCCCTTTGCCTGGACGGTGTTCAGGTTGAAGCGGATGAGATCGCGGGTTGCGCGGGGCGAATCTTCTCGCCCGCGCACCCCGAATGACAGCGTGGCTTCGTGAAAGCTGTTGTTGCGTAGCTTGTCTCCGGTGAATGCCGTGAAGGCATACGACGCCCGGAGCGACGTCAACCGTCCGCTGATCCGCGATTTGAGTGGCAGATCATAAGCAAGCCCGTTGCGCAGGACAAAATTCTTGAGGTCGGGGTTGAGGCTGGCTGCGCTGCCTGGCGGGTTGAGCGTCTGGCTGTAACCGATCATGTTCCCGATAATCAGCCGCCCGCGCCCAAGACCCTGGATGGCGTAGCGGCTCGTTATAGAACCTTGCACGATATGCCCGACCGAACCTGCATCCTTTGAATAGACGATGCCATAGGCAATGCGCGGCTCAAGCGACCACCGCTGCGCCTGCAGGGGAAGCTCGAGCCCGAGGCCGAGTTGCGCGCTATACGCTTTGGTGCCCGTAACTCGCGTATAGGCAAACGGGAGATCGAATTTGAGTTGTGCACGGTTGCCTTCGAACACGCGGAAGCTGCGCTGGATGCGGGCATCGACACGGTCGATATCGAACCGCCCCGCGCTGCCCGTGGTGTAGACCGCGCCGACCACCCACGGATCTCCGGCCGTATTTGCGGCTTCATCGACCAGCGAGTCAGATGCTGTGAGATCGAGCGCGCTGCGCACCAAGCTGCTTTGCAGGCTGCCGGGATTGCCCGCAAGCGGGTCGGCAGGGGCCGACCGCGTAAAAGCGCGGCTGGCGCAGGAAAGCAGCGCGCGTGACGTCGGCGTGTCATCTTCGTCGGTTGCCGCATCGAAGATATCGAACGAATCCTGGCGGCTGATGCCCGTAAACGCAAAGCTGCATGGGCTGCCGTTTGCCTGGTTGATCGTCTGTCCGTTTGGCAGCACGAAATTGATCGTCAGCGTTCTGCTGGCCTGTGCGTAGCCGGCAAGCGCCGTCGCGCCGCGCAGATCGAACACCTGCGAGATACGGCCTTGGTTTGCAGTGATCGGACCTGTGACGGTCGCGATCACGCTGGGATCGAGGAAATCGCCGATGTCCTCAATCGTATTTTGATCGAACGACGCCGATTGGACCTGAGCCGTGATCGGATTCTGCGCTTCGATGCCGACGCGAAAGGCGCCGCGTAGATCGCGATAATTGCCGAAATTGGGCACAGTTTGCGCCATCAACGCCTGTGGACCGACGCCAACAATCAGCCCGATCAGCCCCTTCACGTAATTCGTCGCCATGAAATTCCCCCTGACAGCGATCACCGGTTTTCCGGGCCGCAGTCTCAGGGCGATAAAGCGTTCTCCGGAAAACAATATGCGCCGGATGGCCTAAGCCATGCGGCGCTCAGGCGCTCATCATTCCGCGATCGAATGCCCGGCTGACGGCCTCGGCGCGGTTGCGCGCATTGAGCGCGACGAGCAACGCAGCAACGTGCACCTTGACCGTCGCTGGGGAGATCGACAGCTGCCGCGCAATTTCCTTATTGCTCGCGCCTTTCACCAATAGCGTCAGCACATCTTGCTGACGGCCAGTCAGTGCGGGGCTGTCGAGCTTCTGATCGGGCCTGACATCGAGCGCAATCAGATCGAGCAGACGCGGCGGCAAATAGCGGCCGCCGGCTGCAACCAGCGCGATGGCAGCTTCAACTATCTCTCCGCTCGAAGATTTGGTTAGGAAGCCGGAAACACCTGCGGCCAGCAAATCGAGCAGCACATCGTCATCGTCGGAACCCGTCACGATCAGCACATGCGCATCGGGGGCCAATGCGATCAATTTCGACACTCCTTCGCGCGGCGTGGCACCTGGCATCGAAAGATCGCATAGGATCAGGTCGAAACGTTGCACCGCGACAGCGCTATGCGCCTCGACAAAATTCGCAACAGTGCGAATATCGGCACCGGGCCAAAGCAATCTGACGGTTCCCGCCAAGGCATCACGCATCATCGCGTGATCGTCAGCAACCAGACAAAACTCAATACGCGACCCCATGTGATCGCGCTTGTGCTATGGCATGGCGGGCAATTCAAGAAAGAATTGCGTTCCGTTGCGCCATCGCTGCTCTATTCCAACGCTGCCCCCCATCGCGCGGGCGGCGCGGGCGGCGGAGGCCAGCCCCAGACCGAAGCCGCCTTCGCCGCGCACAGCACCCTGAACATAATCGTCGAACAAGGTCGCTGTCGGGCCATCGCCCAACCCTTCGCCATCGTCTATGACAAACAAGCGATAGCGGTCATGCGCCGATCGCCGCGCGCCGATCCGTATGCGCTGTGCAGTCGAATGGCGAATGGCATTGTCGATGAAATTGCCGATGACCCGTTCGCATAAATGCGGATCGCCAATTACCGCTGCTCGCCCGGGAAGCACGCGAATATCGATACCATCAGCGCGCGCTGCCCCCCCATATTGAGCCACGAGTTGCCGGAAAAGCGGCGCAACATCGATGGGTTCGCGCCGAGCGATGGCTGCGTCGCTCGCAAGCCGCAGATGATCGAGAATTGCGTTGAGTAACCGCTCCATCGATTGAAAAGCGGCGCGTGCTGATTGCGTCGCTGCTTCGCGGTGCTCGGGCGATTGTGCGCGTACTGCCTGTTCGTGAAACAATCGCGCAGCCTGGAGCGGCTGACCAAAATCATGTGTTGCAGCCTGCAAAAAACGCGTCCGTGCATCGCGTCCGGCTTCTGCCTCTGCCCTGGCTTTGCGCAGACTGGCAAATGTGCGTTGCACCAATCCGTGGAAAGTCAGGAGCACGGCAGTCAAGACGACAAGGTAGACGGTCAGGAATGGCCATAGCGGCAGCTTTTCCCAAACGCAGACTGCCGCAAGTCCGCCCATCACGATCAATATTCGCCAGCGGATCAGCACGTCGCTATCGGCCGCAGACAGGATCGTTGCCGCGCAATAACTGCTTGAAAATAACAAGGTCACAAGCTGCAACTCGGGAGTGCCGTAGGGCATGAACAAAAACGTCACGCCGTTGACGCCGAGGAATACGCCCGCCTCGAGAATGATCCGGGTGCGTGACCAATCGCGTGGTGGTCCGTTGCGGGTGGCAAACGCAATCGCCATCGCGCCGATCCAATAGGCGAACAGAAGGACCGAAAAACCACCCCAGAGCCAGCGATTTGCCGCCGGAGGATAGCCGGCATATCCAAACCACGCAAAGCCAAAGCCCGCCAGCGTGTTGGCCAGCGCGGCGAGGCCGTTAATTGTCAGTCTTCGTTGCGCTGGGCTCACCGGCAATCCCCCCTCAGCCTTTGTCGCGTCACAGCCGCGTATCTGACAAGAGGCTTAGACCAATTGGCGAACTATAATCCCTACCGGGTGATTGTGGAACCTACGGCCGCGCGCAACCAGATCTGTCCCCCAGCGCACCACTCACCGTCAATGGCAAGTCAAATGTTGCATTTACATGACAAAACCAGCCATGCGCTTTTGCGCGGTAATTAACATATGACAAATTCATGACTATATTACCGTATTACTTGATCACGATTTCGCCGATACCCTGTGGAAAATGTCTTTCCCCAAACCATGTCGATGAGTAGGACGCCCGCGCTGCTTGATTAGGTGATACATTCAATGCGCATCAGCGCGCTTTTGTTACGATGGATTTTTCGTTGGAATCGTCCTGAGGCGCGGTTCGGGTGATAATGCGACCCGAATATCCTGTGCGTGTGGCGCTTTTCGCTGTCTTGATAGGTGCGGTATTATCGGCGGCAGGCGCGCAACCGATGCCTGCCGATCCACGGCAGTATCCGCCACCTGTATTACCCTTCGACGATGACATCGTAAGCGAACCGCTACCGACTGTCACTTTGGCCGAAGCCATCGCACAGGCGTATCGCGCGAATCCCACGATCGGTGCCCAGCGGTATGAACTGCGAGCAACCGACGAGACGTTGGCGCAGGCGCTGGCGCAAATCCGGACCACTGCCGAATTGCAAGTCGCCGGCGGCTATGACGACAACGTCCAGGCGCGCGCAAGGCAAGAAAATCCGCCGCTTGGCGCCCGCCCGACGACCGCCGACAACGACTTGACCGCACAGTTGGTGGTGATCCAGCCATTGTTGACCGGTGGGCGGGCGCGTGCCGCAGTCGCCACGGCCAATGAGGATATCCGTGTCGGACGCGAAGTCCTGCGCCGCGCCGAGGGCGATTTGCTGGCACAGGTCATTGCCGCCTATGTCGATGTTCGTCGCGATGCGCAGGCGGTTGGCATTCGTCGCACGAACCTGCGGGTGCTCGACGCAACGCTTGGCGAAGTGATTGCACGGCGCGATGCGGGCGAACTGACGCGCACCGACATCGCTCAAGCACAAGTCCAGCGGGCCGCTGCGCTCGTCCAGCTCAATGCAGCCGAAGGTCAGCTCGAGATCAGCCGATCGACATATGCGGCACTGGTGGGCGAGGATCCTGGCGTGCTTGCCAGCGAACCGCCACTGCCGCTTGTTCCGGGATCCATCGATGCTGCGTTCGATATTGCCGAACGCCACAACCCCGAATTTGCGCAGGCAATCCATGCCGAGCGTGCCTCGCGTGCGAGGATCGCGGCGGCGCGGGCCGAGGGAAATCCGTCGCTCAGCCTGCGCGGGACTGCCAGCCTTACCGGACAGGTCGCGCCCTCGCTTTTGCCCCGCACCGATCAGGGCCTGTCGGGCCGGCTGACGTTGACCGTGCCGCTTTCTCAAGGTGGCCGTGTCGGTTCGCTCATTGCACAGGCCGCCGATCGCAATTCTGCCGATCGCTTTCGGATCGACGCGGCTCGACGACAGATGGTGTCGAACATCTCGACTGCCTGGAACCAGATGGTCGTCAGCGCGCGCAATCTGGACGCGCAGGCAGCGCAACTCGAAGCTGGGCGCGTTTTTTACGAAGGCACGTTCGAAGAGTATCGCGCCGGCCTCCGATCGACGTTTGACGTGCTCTTTGCGCAGAACAGCCTGCGGGATACCCAGATCGGGCTGCTCGCGTCGCGCCGCGATCTTTATGTCGCGCAAACCGCGCTACTGCGCCAGCTTGGGCAACTCGAAGTTGCCAAAATTATCACTGGGGCAGCGCTTTACGAACCAGGGGCCAACCTGCGCCGGTCCCAAACGCGAAGCGCTTTGCCCTGGGACGGTGCGGTGCGGGCGCTCGACCGCATTACACCGCTGAACCAGCACCAGCAGCGGCTCGAGTCGCCTCCGCGCCTTCTGGAGGTGCCCGCAATTGTGCCGGCACGTGCGACGATGTCGCCAGCCCCGGGCAATTTGCCGCTGACGACGCGAACGCCCATCACCCCTTTGCCCGAAACGACTGGCATTCCTGCGCGAAGAAAGAGGCCCTGACAGTGGTTACCGAATCGCTTCCGCCTCCTGTCGAACTCGAAGACCACACGGCGGCCGCCGACATATCGACAGACGATTCGGGCCTTTTTGCCTATGCGACACTGCTGGCGATCTACCAGATCGCCGTCGATCCGGCACAGCTGCGACACAGCTTGGGACATCACAGGTCAATCGATGCCGATGACCTGAAACGGCTTGCCCGACGCCAGGAAAATGTCCGCGCAAAATCGATCCGCACCCGATACGACCAGCTGGCAACGATCCCGCTGCCTGCGCTTGCCAGCGGCCCTGATGGCTGGTTCATCATCGGTCGTGTCATGGGCGAAGAAGCGCTCATCCAGTCGCCCCGCCGAAGCTTTGACGGCCCGCAACCCCCGGTTGCCAAGGTAGATCGCAACGCGC
>JANPIQ010000202.1:0-17703 GCA_031425075.1 Sphingomonadales bacterium | reverse complement strand
CGTCGGCAACGAGTGCAGCCTGCTCGGCTTGATGCCGCTTCATCAGGCCGGTGGCGGTCGAAGCGCTCGGCTTGCGACCTGCGTAACGGACGTTGGTAAAGCGGCATCCTGCTGCGGCGAGGCAATCCTCAAGCAGATCCTGTACGAAAAACCAGCTGCCCGCATTTTTCGGCTCTTCCTGCGCCCAAACCAGTTCTTTGAGGTTCACCATCCGCTTCAACCGGATCACTAAGGGTTCTGAAGGGAACGGATACACCTGCTCGATCCGCACCACCGAGGTCTGCCGATCTCCTGCGGCGTCGCGTGCCTCCATCAAATCATATCCGACCTTGCCCGAACAGAGCACCAGCCGCTTCACATCCTCATCGGCAGGTGGCGTGATATCCGACATGATCCGGCGGAAATGGCTCTGGTCAAGAAAATCGGACGCAAACGACACCGCCGATTTGTGCCGCAGCAATGATTTGGGCGTCATCACGATCAGCGGCTTGCGAAACGGGCGGTGCATCTGGCGGCGCAAAAGGTGGAAATAGTTCGAAGGCGTCGTGCAATTGGCAACCTGGATGTTATCTTCGGCGCACAGCTGCAAAAAACGTTCGAGCCGCGCCGAGCTGTGTTCGGGGCCCTGCCCCTCATAGCCGTGTGGCAGCAGCATCACGAGCCCGTTGGCGCGAAGCCATTTCGATTCGCCTGCTGCAACAAACTGATCGATCATCGTCTGCGCACCATTGGCAAAATCGCCGAACTGCGCTTCCCATAGCACCAGAGCTTTGGGATCTGCACCGGCATAGCCATATTCGAACCCGAGCACGCCGAATTCGGACAGCGGCGAATCGAGCACTTCGAACCGGCCATGCGGCACTGTCGACAAGGGCACATATTTGGCTTCGGTTGCCTGATCGATCCAGACCGCGTGACGATGGCTGAACGTGCCGCGCCCCGAATCCTGCCCCGACAGCCGGACGCCATAGCCTTCGGACAGCAACGATCCGAAGGCCAGCGCCTCGGCAGTGGCCCAGTCGAACCCCTGCCCGCTAGCAAACATCGCCTTTTTGGCCTCGAGCACGCGCCCAAGTGTCGGGTGGACCTGGTGGCCGTCCGGCACGCTGGTCAATGTCCGCCCCATGCTGTCCATCAGCTTCTTCGAAATTCCGGTCGCGACGTTGCGACGCGCGCTTTCGGGATCGGCGGGCTTCGACAGGCCTGCCCAGCGCCCGCCGAACCAGTCGGCTTCGTTCGCCTTATAGCTTTTGGCGCTTTCGAACTCGATCTCGAGCTGCGCCACGAACCGCGTTGCGTGATCACCGGCCCAATCTTTGTCGATCACGCCCTGCGCGGTCAGCCGCTCTGCGTAAACCGCGCTTACCGGCAGGTGCTGGCGGATATTGGCATACATCAGCGGCTGGGTGAAACCCGGTTCATCGCCTTCGTTATGGCCAAACCGCCTGTAGCACCACATGTCGATGACGATATCGCGATGGAACCGCTGGCGGAACTCGATCGCCAGCTTGCACGCAAACGTCACCGCTTCGGGGTCGTCGCCATTGACGTGGAAAATGGGCGCCTGAACGCCTTTGGCCACATCGGACGGATAGGGCGATGATCGCGCGAACTGCGGGCTTGTCGTAAACCCGATCTGGTTGTTGACGATGAAGTGGATGCATCCGCCTGTATTATACCCGCGCACGCCCGAAAAGCCGAGGCATTCCCACACGATCCCTTGGCCCGCAAACGCGGCATCGCCGTGGAGCAGGATCGGCAGCACCTGGACGTGATCGGCAAGGTCGCCGCGCATCGTCTGATTGGCGCGTGTCTTGCCAAGCACAACTGGGTCAACCGCTTCCAGATGCGACGGATTTGGCACAAGGCTCATATGAACCTTGATCCCGTCGAATTCGCGGTCGGCGCTGGTGCCAAGGTGATATTTGACATCGCCCGATCCGCCGACATCATCGGGATTGGCGCTGCCGCCCGAAAATTCATGGAAAATCACCCGATACGGCTTGGCCATGACATTGGCGAGCACGTTGAGACGGCCGCGGTGTGGCATCCCGATCACGATCTCGCGCACACCCAGTGCGCCGCCCTGCTTGATGAAGCTTTCAAGCGCCGGGATCATGGCTTCGCCGCCGTCGAGGCCGAACCGCTTGGTACCGACAAACTTGCGGCCGAGAAATTTTTCATATTGTTCGGCTTCGATGACCTTGCCGAGGATCGCTTTCTTTCCTTCGGCTGTGAACCCGATCGATTTGTCGGCACCCTCCATCCTGTCCTGGAAGAAGCGCCGTTCCTCAACGTCCGATATATGCATATACTCAAGACCGACGGGACCGCAGTAATTCGCTCGCAGGATTTCGACGAGCTGGCGAACAGTGGTCCATTCGAGCCCCATCGTGCCACCGACATAGACAGGCGCATCGAGCGCCGCACCGGTGATGCCGTGAAACTCGGGCGTCAGATCGGCAGGCAAATCCTGCTTGGTCAGCCCCAGCGGGTCGAGATTGGCGGCAAGATGTCCGCGCACGCGATAGGTGCGGATCAGCATCATCGCGCGGATCGACTGGCCGGCGGCAGCGGCAATATCGTCCTGCGACATCGCCTTGCCTGCTGCTTTGGCTGACGTCGCGACCGCCGCGGCCATCTGCGTCGGATCGAGCGCCGCTGTCAGATCGTCGGTGTCATGCAGCGGCCAGTTGGGCCGCTGCCAGCTTGGCCCGGCTTCGTGTTCGGCAATGAAATTATGTTGCTCGATACCCATCACATCTTCCTTCATCCTCCCGAGCGCGCTTGCGATGGGGAGGTGGCAGTCGCGCAGACGACTGACGGAGGGGCATTGACGCCGGAGCTGCTGGCCCCTCCACCAACGCGTCTGCGCGCGTCGGTTGCCCTCCCCATTTCAAGGGAAATGGGGAGGAAATCAGTCTTATCCCTTCAAAACCTCGACCAGCGTCCGGCCCAGTTCCGAAGGCGAGGCCGACACGCGGATGCCCGCGGCTTCCATTGCCGCAATCTTGCTTTCGGCATCGCCCTTGCCGCCTGACACGATCGCGCCTGCATGGCCCATCCGGCGGCCCGGAGGCGCCGTGCGACCCGCGATAAAACCTGCCATCGGCTTTTTGCGGCCGCGTCTGGCCTCATCGATCAGGAACTGCGCGGCTTCTTCTTCGGCACTGCCGCCAATCTCGCCAATCATGATGATCGAATGCGTGGCATCGTCGGCGAGGAAGGCTTCGAGGCAATCGATGAAATTGGTGCCGTTGACCGGATCGCCGCCGATGCCGACGGCGGTCGTCTGGCCGAGCCCTTCGGCGGTCGTCTGGAACACAGCTTCATAGGTTAGTGTGCCTGAACGCGACACGACGCCGACCGAGCCCTTCGAGAAAATGCTGCCCGGCATGATCCCGATCTTGCATTCGCCGGGGGTCAGCACACCCGGGCAATTGGGCCCGATCAGCCGCGATTTCGAGCCCGACAAAGCGCGCTTGACCTTGACCATATCGAGCACCGGAATGCCTTCTGTAATGCACACGATCAACGGCACCTGCGCGTCGATCGCCTCCAGGATTGAATCAGCAGCAAATGGTGGCGGCACATAGACGACGCTCGCATCGGCGCCTGTCGCGTGGACAGCCTCGGCGACAGTATCGAACACCGGCAGATCGATATGCGTGCTCCCGCCCTTCCCCGGTGTAACCCCGCCGACCATCTGGGTGCCATAGGCAAGCGCCGCCTGCGTGTGGAAAGTGCCGGTCTCCCCCGTCATCCCCTGCGTGATGACCTTGGTGTTGGCGTTTACGAAAATGCTCATTGTTTTGGACCTTCGGGTAGAGGGCTATTCTTTACAGCAGGAGAGTTTTTCCAGTCGCGAGTCTCGAATTGGCTCATCGCCGATACTTGAAGCGCGACAAATCGCCCGCCGTAGAGCCGATCGAGCGTGATCTTCTTGCCCTCTTCGGGAAGCGGAAACTCATTAAAGAGGGCGCGGTTCTCCACTTCCCTAAGCTTTCCCCGTTCCCGTGAAGAAAACTGAACGTTCAGAACCTTTTCGAGTGAATCGATATAGGGCAAATCGCGGGCGACTAGCGCACACCCTTGGGTGTAATAGGTGCCTTTGGGCTTACGGTCCCAAGTCACGAGGTAAGCCGGACTCGAGAACCTAATCTCGTAGAATTTTGCACCCTGAACCCGACCGTACGATCGGCGCACATCAGTCGCGAGTGCCGAATTCTCGACGACTCTGATCTCCTCTTTCTGGAATATGGCCTGTCCCCGGATGGACGCTTGCCGAAACCTGTCGATGAGAAAATTTGTATCCCCATCTGATAGCGACGTTGCGGCAACTAGCGACAGAACCAGCGCGCTCATCCCAAATCCTTGTCGATCCCCCGGCAAACATCGAGCAGTTCCTTCACCGCATCGACGCTGACCTGGAGATTGCCCTTGGCTTCGTCATCGAGCTCGATCTCGATAATTTCCTCGACCCCGCCAGCACCGATAATCACCGGCACCCCGACATAAAGCCCGTCCAACCCGTATTTGCCTTCGACAAAGGCGGCGCTAGGCAACAGCCGCTTCTGATCGGACAGATAGGCTTCGGCCATTGCGATTCCACTTGTTGCGGGGGCATAATATGCCGAACCTGTCTTGAGCAGTGCCACGATTTCGCCGCCGCCGCCGCGTGTGCGCTTGACGATTTCGTCGATCTTGTCCTTGGTCGAACGCCCCATCTTGATGAGGTCCGGCACAGGAATGCCTGCGACCGTGGAATATTGCACCACAGGCACCATCGTATCGCCATGGCCGCCGAGCACGAACGTCGTCACGTCGCGCGCCGAAACCTTGAACTCTTCGGCGAGGAAGTGGCTGAACCGCGCGCTGTCGAGCACGCCGGCCATGCCGACGACCATGTGGTGCGGCAGCCCCGAGAATTCGCGCAACGCCCAGACCATCGCGTCCAAGGGATTGGTGATGCAGATGACGAACGCGCCGGGGGCGTGGGTCTTGATGCCTTCGCCGACCGCCTTCATGACCTTCAGATTGATCCCGATCAGATCGTCGCGGCTCATCCCCGGCTTGCGCGCGACGCCTGCGGTGACGATGATGACGTCGGCGCCTGCGATATCGGCATAGTCGTTCGATCCGGTGATGTGCGCGTCGAAGCCTTCGACTGCCGCGCATTGCGACAGATCGAGCGCCTTGCCCTGCGGCACCCCATCGACGACGTCGAACAGGACGATATCGCCCAATTCCTTCAATGCTGCGAGGTGCGCGAGCGTGCCGCCGATATTGCCTGCGCCGATCAGCGCGATTTTCTTGCGTGCCATGGTGGGTGTCCCTGTTTGATAATGATGAGGAATGCGACCGACTGACTGCGTTGTCCTAGGCGCGTTGGGTAACCGCGACAACCGGGGAAATGACGAGATCGGAGAATATCTTTGCGATTGCGTCGCATGTGCTTTTACTTCTTTCTTATCCTCCCATCGTCGCTTGCGATGGGGAGGTGACAGTCGCGCAGACGACTGACGGAGGGGCCGGGCACGGACATGGGTGGCCCCTCCATCATTTGACGTCTCCGCGTCAAACGGTCCCCCTCCCCATCGCAGGACGATGGGTAGGATGAAAACATTGCATCAGCGCATATCGAAACTAACATGCCGCGATGCCAACCCAAATCCATGTCGATATCGTGTCCGACGTCGTCTGCCCTTGGTGTGCGATCGGCTATGCCCAGCTTGAGCGGGCTGCTGCGATGGTTGCCGGTCGCGCAGAGGTCAGCGTCCGCTGGCATCCGTTCGAACTGGCTCCCGATACGCCCAAAGAAGGTAAGGCGCTCGCCGAATACAGCCGCGAGCGCTATGGCGCGACGCCCGAACAAGCCGTCGCCAGCCGGACGCGGATCGTCGATGCCGGGGCAACACTCGGGCTCGAGTTCAATTATTCGCCCGAAAGCCGAATTTTCAACAGTTTCGACGCGCACCGCCTTCTCGCCTGGGCGGGTGAACATGGCGGGCAGACGGCGCTCAAACAGGCTTTGTTCGCGGCATATTTTACCGCCCAACGCAACATCGCCGAGACCCCGGTGCTTCTCGATGCCGTGGCAGCGGCAGGGCTTGATCGCACCGCGGCGGCAGACGTGCTCGAATCGCATGCGTATGCCAATCAGGTGCGCGCCGAGGAAGCGCACTGGATCGACCAGAATGTGACTGGCGTTCCGGCCTTCATCGTCAACGGCAAATATATGATACCCGGCGCACAGGATGCCGAAACGATGGCGCGTGTGTTCGAACGCGTGCTCGACCGCGAAGGCGCACAGGCATAGCCGCACGCCTTTTCTTCGCGGCGCTATGGCGAGAGGGGTGGCCAGCGGCTAAATGCACCCGATGCCCCACACTGCCCCATCGCGCTGGGATGCGCTCGACGATCTGAAATTTGCCGACGAAGACAAGGTGGTGGCCGACTTGCTGGCCAGCAAGCCGTTGAGCGCCGACCAGCGACGCGGCGCAATCCAGACCGCAATCACCCTTGTCGAAGGCGCGCGCGCCTCGGCGCGGAAGTCGGGCGTGGTCGAGAGCTTTCTCAAGGAGTTTTCGCTCGGAACCCGCGAAGGCCTGGCGCTGATGTGCCTTGCCGAAGCGCTGCTGCGTACGCCAGATGCCGACACTCGTGACCGGTTGATAGCCGAAAAAATCGGTTCAGCCGATTGGGCAGCGCATCTGGGACAATCGGACAGTCTGTTCGTCAATGCCTCGACATGGGGGTTGATGCTGACGGGCAAACTCGTCGATGTAGAGCCGCAAGCCCGCGACGATCTGGGCGGTTATATGAAGCGGCTGACCGCGCGGATCGGGGAACCTGTCATCCGGCAAGCAGTGATGGCGGCAGTGCGCATCATGGGTGAACAGTTCGTGCTCGGTCGGACCATCGGCGATGCGCTGGCACGGGCCAAACGCGACAAGATGATTGCCTCGTTCGACATGCTCGGCGAGGGCGCGCGCACCGAAGCCGATGCGGCGCGCTATGCCACGATCTATGCTGATGCCATCGAAGCAGTGGGTCAAGCAGCAAACGGCGCGGGCCCAGAGCGCGGGCACGGAGTCTCGGTCAAGCTTTCGGCGCTGTTCGCGCGCTACGAAGCGGCGCAGGAGGCGCGGGTGTTCGAAAGCCTATACCCGCGCGTGCGCGAACTTGCGCTGATCGCGGCCAAGCACGACCTCAATTTTGCAATCGATGCCGAAGAAGCCGACCGGCTGGTGCTGTCGCTTAAGCTTATCGAGCGGCTTGTGCGTGAGCCCGGCTTGGCTGGCTGGACCGGGTTCGGCGTCGTTGTTCAGGCGTATCAGAAGCGCGGTGCCGCGGTGATCGACGCCCTTGCGAAGCTTGCGCGCGAATCCGGGCAACGGATCATGGTGCGGCTTGTCAAAGGCGCCTATTGGGACAGTGAGATCAAGCGCGCACAGGTTGCAGGCTTTCCCGATTATCCGGTGTTTACTACCAAGGCAGCGACCGATCTTTCATACCTCACCTGCGCCAAGGCGCTGATCGCCGCGTCGCCGCATTTGTATCCGCAATTTGCGACCCATAATGCGCACACGCTTGCTGCCGTACGTGCGATGGCCGATGCAGCCAATGTGCCGATCGAGCATCAGCGGCTCCACGGTATGGGAGAGGCGCTGTATGCAGCGGCGCAGACGCACTATAACTCCGAACTGATCGTCCGGGCCTATGCGCCTGTCGGCGGTCACGAGGAATTGCTGCCGTACCTTGTCAGGCGGTTGCTTGAGAATGGCGCGAATTCGAGCTTTGTCCATCTGCTGCTGGATGAAAGCGTTCCGGCCGCAGACGTGGTGCGCGATCCGGTGGCAGCGGTCGAAGCCGCACCGCACCGCCATCTGCGTATTCCATTGCCAGGCAAGCTCTATCCCGACCGCGCCAATTCATCGGGACGCGATCTGACCCAGCTTGCGACGCGAGCACGCTTTGGCACATCGATTGCCGCAATGGCAGGCAAACGGTCGCAGGGCCGTGCGATCATCGGCGGAGAGCCGGTGAGCGCACCGAGCCGCCCTGTTGCCTCGCCATCCGATTGCTCACGGATCGTCGGCGATGCGTCTGATGCCACACCTGCCGACCTCGACCGCGCCGTCAGCCTTGCCCGCGCGGCCCAGCCACGCTGGAATGCGTCGGGCGGGCCTTCGCGCGCGCAAACCTTGCGTGCAATGGCCGATGCGATCGAAGCCGATGGAGACGGGCTGATTGCCTTGCTGTGCCTTGAAGCTGGAAAAACCTTTAACGATGCTGTTGCAGAGGTTCGCGAAGCCGCCGATTTCTGCCGCTATTATGCAATGCTTGCGTCGCGCGACTTTGCCGGGCCGCTGACGCTTGCTGGCCCGGTCGGCGAAACCAATCGGTGGCAATTAGAGGGACGCGGGGTGTTCGCGTGCATTTCGCCATGGAATTTCCCGCTGGCGATCTTCACCGGGCAGATTGCCGCTGCGCTGGCGGCGGGCAATGCCGTCATTGCCAAGCCTGCCGAACAGACGCCGCTAATTGCGGCAAGCGCGGTGCAACTGTTCATCGCAGCAGGGCTCGACCACGATCTGATCGCACTCTTGCCCGGCGAAGGCGCGACCATCGGTGCGGCTCTGGTTGCACACCCGGGCGTCGGCGGCGTCGCATTCACAGGCGGGACTCAAACCGCGTGGGCAATCAACCGCAGCCTTGCTGCCCGTGCCGGACCGATCATTCCCTTCATCGCCGAAACCGGCGGATTGAACGCGATGTTTGTCGATACGACCGCGCTAACCGAACAGGTGGTCGATGACGCCATTGTATCGGCGTTCGGATCGGCGGGGCAGCGCTGTTCGGCGTTGCGGCTGCTGTTCGTGCCCGAAGACAGCGCCGATGGCGTGATCGCAACGCTGGCAGGTGCGATGGCGGCGCTGGTGGTGGGCGATCCAGCCGATCCGGCGACCGATATCGGCCCTGTCATCGACGCCGATGCCAAAGCGATACTCGAAGTCCATCTCGCGCGGCTCGGCGCTGAAGCGACGATTGTTGCGCGACATCCCGGGACCAGCCTTTCGGGCCATTTCTTCGCGCCTGTTATCGCAGAGGTGCCGACACCCGATTTTCTTAAAAGCGAAGTCTTTGGCCCGGTCCTGCATGTCTATCGCTACCGCCCGCGCGATCTGGCTGCTGTCGCGGCCAAATTGACGACGCACGGCTATGGGCTGACGCTTGGCATTCACAGCCGGATCGAAGGCTTTGCTGATGAGGTCCAGCGCCTCGTTCCGGCGGGCAATGTCTATGTCAATCGTTCGATGACTGGCGCGGTTGTCGGCGTACAGCCATTCGGCGGGGTCGGCCTGTCGGGCACCGGTCCCAAGGCGGGTGGCCCGCTTGCGCTGACGCGGTTTGCGCATGAGCGCGCAGTGTCGATCAACATCATGGCACAAGGCGGTGATCCGGCCTTGCTCGATCTTTAGGTGCAAATGGACTTGAAAGACGCGCAGTTTCGACTATTTCAATCATTATTGAAATCCTCGAGAGAGTTGCATGAACGTGTCGCCGCTCATCCAGTCGTTCGTCCTCCATTTCGGCGAAATGGGGAGCCGCTGGGGAATCAATCGCACCGTCGGGCAGATTTACGCGCTGCTGTTCGTTTCCGAACGGCCGCTGAATGCCGACGATCTGGTCGATCTGCTCGGGCTGTCGCGCGGCGGTGTGTCGATGGGGCTGAAGGAATTGCAGAGCTGGAACCTTGTCCAGCTGCGGCATTTGCCGACCGACCGCCGCGATCATTTCACCACGCCCGATGACGTCTGGGCGATCATGCGCACGCTCGTCGAAGAGCGCAAGAAGCGCGAGATTGATCCGACGCTGACGACATTGCGCGATCTGCTCCTTGCGACGCCGCAAACCGCCGCCGATACCCACGCCCAGGCGCGGATGGGGGCGATGCACGAACAGATCGAGCTGCTGACTGCCTGGTATGATGACATCCAGAAGCTGGAGACCGAGCGGCTGGTGCAATTGCTGTCGCTGGGTTCGAAGATTGCCAAGGCGCTCGAATTCAAGGACAAATTGTTCGTGTTGCCGGGGGGACGCAAGGAGGCCGTTGCATGACCGAACTTGATCCGCTGATCCTATCGCGCATCCAGTTTGCCGCGAACATCAGTTTTCACATCCTGTTTCCCACGATCACGATCGCGCTCGGCTGGGCGCTGCTTGCGATGAAGCTCGCGTTCAACCGCACCGGCAACGAAGCGTGGATGAACGCGTATAAATTCTGGGTGAAGGTCTTCGCGCTGAGCTTTGCGATGGGCGTCGTCAGTGGGATTACCATGTCGTTCCAGTTCGGCACGAATTGGCCGGGGTTCATGGAGCGCGTCGGCAATATCGCGGGACCATTGCTCGCCTATGAAGTACTGACGGCCTTCTTCCTTGAGGCTGTATTTCTCGGCATCATGCTGTTCGGATTTCGCAAGGTTCCCAATAGGGTCCATACGCTGGCAACGGTACTGGTTGCAGGCGGCACGACGCTGTCGGCATTCTGGATCATCGTGCTCAACAGCTGGATGCACACACCGGTAGGGTTCGAGATGCGCGACGGCGTGGCGCATGCGACCGATTGGGCGGCAATCGTCTTCAACCCCTCAATGCCGTATCGTTTCAGCCACATGCTGATCGCAAGCGGGCTGACCGTCGCGTTCCTGATTGCGGGGATCAGCGCATACCGGCTGCTGCGCGGCGATGCATGCGACAGCGTTCGCAAGGCGTTGCGCGCGAGCATTATCACAGCGGCCTTGCTGATCCCGGTGCAGATTTTTGTCGGCGACATGCACGGGCTCAACACGCTCGAGCATCAGCCTGCCAAGGTCGCCGCGATGGAGGGCAATTGGGAAACCCGCGCGGGCGTACCGCTCGTGCTGTTTGGCATCCCCGATGAAGAGGCACGCAAGACGCGCGGGGAAATTAGCATTCCCTATGGCGCAAGCCTGATCCTCAAGCATGATCCGCAGGGCGTCGTGCCCAGCCTCAACGATTTTGTCGGCAAGCATCCGCCAGTGGCACCTGTCTTCTGGGGGTTCCGGGTGATGGTAGGGACGGGCATGCTGATGCTGCTGATCTCGTGGGGCGTCGTCTGGCTGATCCGCCGCAAGGGCGTCGATGGCCTGCCCCGACCGGTGCTGATGGCACTCGTTGGCATGAGCTTTTCGGGCTGGGTCGCAACGCTGGCGGGCTGGTACGTCACCGAGATCGGGCGGCAGCCTTGGCTGGTGACGGGCGTGCTGATGACACGAGACGCGGTGTCCGACGTGTCTGGCGGCATGGTTGCATCGACGCTGACCATGTATCTGACGATCTACGCGCTGCTGCTCGCGGCATATGTCGCTGTCATCTTCCAGCTGGCGCGAAAGGGTGGGGCGACGCCGGCCAACAAGCCGATGTTTCCGATCCCCGGGCTGGGCGATGGCCCTGCGGCGGGCCAGCGCGAAGACGTGGTGCCCGCGTGAGGGAGGCTTTTTCATCTTCCCCAATTTTGTTTGGGGAAGGGAACCGCGCGAAGCGTGGTGGTGCGGCATGGCCCAGAACCTGCCAGCAGGCCCCTCCACCCCCGCGTCATCACGCGGCGGTCCCCCTCCCCATTTTAAGCGAAATGGTGAGGATAAGATGACCCCCTTCGTCGATCCGTGGTGGCTGCCGGTGATCTTCGGCGGGCTGATGGGGCTGTCGATCCTGCTCTATGTCATCCTTGATGGCTATGATCTCGGTGTCGGCATATTGACCGCGCTTGAGCCGTCAGAGGATCGCGATTTGATGGTCGCGTCGATCGGGCCGTTCTGGGATGCCAACGAGACGTGGCTGGTGCTGGGGATCGGGCTGCTGCTCGTCGCATTCCCGACTGCGCATGGCCTGATCTTGACGCAGCTGTATTTGCCCGTCGCGCTGATGCTGGTCGGACTGATCGCGCGTGGCGTTGCATTCGAATTCAGGGCAAAAGCCGAACCCGACTGGAAGCCGTTGTGGGACCGGGTGTTTTTCGGCGGCTCGCTACTCAGCGCGATGACGCAAGGCTATATGCTCGGGGCCTATATCCTCGGGTTCGATCAGTCGTTCGGCGCGGTGCTGTTCTGCCTGCTCGCGGCGGTCGGGCTGACTGCCGGATACATCTTCGTCGGCGCGTGCTGGCTGATCTACAAAACCGAAGGCAAGCTCCAGCGGCAAGCGGTCGGCTGGGCACGCAAGGGATTGTGGGCGACGGCAGGCGGAATGGCAGTCGTCTCGATCGCAACACCGCTGATGTCGCCGCGTATTTTCGACCGCTGGTTCTCGCTGCCCGAAGTCATCGCGTTGCTGCCAATCCCGATGATGACCGTCGCGATGTTCACAGGACTCGCCATCTTCCTGTCGCGCCCGGTGCGCGATGATGACGCGCTGTCATGGGTGCCGCTGGCGACCGCGGGAACACTGTTTGCATTGGGCTTCATCGGCATTGCCTACAGCTTCTACCCCTACGTAGTGCCCGACAAGCTGACGATCTGGCAGGCGGCGTCAAGTCCCGAAGCGCTGTCGCTGATCCTGATCGGCACGCTGTTCGTGCTGCCAGTGATCCTAGGCTATTCGATCCTGTCCCACTGGATTTTTCGTGGCAAAGCAACGGCACTCAGCTACTATTGATAGGACAGGCGTATTACTTGAATAATACAGTAAGCGTCGCTATATCGGGCCTGTTTGACGAAGAGGAGCAATGCCTTGGCCACGCAGGTGCAGGACGCCACAATCACGCTGACCCCGCCCGAACCGGTGATGCCTGTTGCACCCGAAAAGGCATCGGGGTTGGTGCCGATCGACGATGTCAAGAAAACCGCGCTCGAAGCGAAGGCCGAAGCCTTTGTCGAGGAGTTGGCAGCCCTCGATGCCGCCTCGCCCGAATTCGGCAAGAAAGTCGAACAGCTCGTCAACATGGGCCGAAAGGAAATCGCCGAAGCATCGGGCCAGTCGAACCGTTTTCTCGACCGCCCTGTCCGCGCGATGGATCGCGATAGCGGCGTCGGTGCCGATCTTGCCGAACTGCGCCGGACGATCGAGGATCTCGATCCGGGCAAAAAGGACGATCTGTTCACGCGCAAGAAGCTGTTCGGGATCATCCCGTATGGCAATAAGATGCGCGATTATTTCGACAGCTATAAATCGTCACAGGGCCACATCTCGTCGATCCTGTCGCATCTCGCATCGGGCAAGGATGAGCTGTTGAAGGACAATGCTGCGATCGATGTCGAACGTACCAACCTCTGGGCGGCAATGGGCCGGCTCGAACAGATGGTGCATGTGGCAAAGGCGCTCGATGCCAAGCTCGAGGCCAAGGCTGCCGATATCGAAATCGGCGATCCTGCAAAGGCGAAGGCGATCCGCGAAAGTGCCTTATTCTATACCCGTCAGCGCGTGCAGGATTTGCTGACGCAGATGGCAGTCACGGTTCAGGGCTATCTTGCGCTTGATCTGGTCAAGAAGAACAACGTCGAACTGATCAAGGGCGTTGATCGCGCGTCGACCACGACCGTCGCGGCATTGCGGACCGCGGTGACTGTAGCACAAGCGCTTGTCGGGCAGAAGCTGGTGCTCGAACAGATTACCGCACTCAATACCACGACGGCAAATATCATCGATTCAACCGGCGAAATGCTCAAGAACCAGTCGGCGCGGATTCACGAGCAGGCAGCTTCAAGCACTATTCCTGTCGAAACGCTCCAGCGCGCGTTCCAGAATATTTATCTGACGATGGACCAGATCGACACCTTCAAGGCCAAGGCCCTGGTGAGCATGAAGACAACGGTCGAAACGCTCGAAACCGAAGTCGAAAAGTCGAAAGGCTATATCGCGCGCGCCGAAGGCCAGAACCAGGCCGCGCTTGAAAACGCAGCGGCGCCGAGCCCGTTCGAGCCGGTGATCTGATGCGCAGCGACGACATCCTGTCACGCGCCGAAGATGTGCTGCAACGGCACGGAGGGCGTTCGCGCATGCAGAATCGTGCGCTACAGCGCGTCGCGCGCGCAGGGGTCGTTAAGGCCAAGCGGCTGGCATGGCTGACGGCCGCGTTCCTGTTCGGCGTGCCGGCTTATGCACTGTTCATTTCACCGCTCGGGATTGGCGGCATCCTGCTGGCGGTGATGCTGTTTTTCGGTTTGGCGCTCGGGGCGATGCTATGGCCTTCGGGCGTTTCGGTGCCCAAAGGTCCTCCGCAGGCGACGACCGCGCTTGCGCAATTGCCGCTGACCACCGAGGTGTGGCTTGAAAGTCACCGGCCCGCGCTGCCACCGCCTGCGCAACGACTGGTCGATGGCATCGGCCTCAAGCTCGAACAGCTCGCGCCGCAGCTCAACGCGCTCGATGAAAAGGCGCCCGCCGCATTCGAGATCCGCCGCCTGATTGGCGATGAACTGCCCGAACTCGTTGAGGGCTATGAGCGTGTGCCGACGCACTTAAGGCGCGACGGCATTAACGGGATGAGCCCCGACAAGCAGTTGATCGAGGGGCTTGCTGTCGTCGATAGCGAATTGGCGCGGATGAGCAGCCAGATCGCGCATGGCGATTTGAACGCGCTCGCGACACAGGGGCGCTATCTCGAGCTCAAATATCACGGCGAAAGCGCCAGCTGATCGCGGTTGGGCTTTTGCGTCGTGATTTGGTAAGGCGAGGCCATGACGACATGCGCCGCCATCGAACCCGAAACGCCCGCGGCGGTACAGGCTTTCGCCGAAGCCATTCGGCGCGATTTTTCCGTGAAGCATATCCTGCTGCACGGCTCTCGCGCGCGCGGCGACCACCAGCCCGATAATGACGTCGATGTGGCAGTGGTGTTGGAAGGCGCGCGGGGCCGGCGGGCTGAACTTGCGGGCCAGATGGCTAGGCAGTTGGCCGATATATTGTTGGAAACGGGGCTGGTGTTATCGGCCTATCCAAAGTGGGAGGATCCCAAACAGGCGTTTAATCCTTGGCATATCCGAAGCATCAAGACCGAAGACATCTGGATATGAACGTTACGATTTTTCTCGAAGCGTCCAGGCGCTACATAACGACTGGAAGAGCTTCGGTGCATGTTGATCCAAACTCGGCCTGCAATCGAGGATATTACTCCATTCGCGAAGCTGCGCGCGCTGTGCCTTGCGCGGTGGGGAAGACGGGTGCGGCACATTCCAAAACGCACTCGGGATTGCAGGCGCAGTTCAGCCTTAACCTCATCAAATCTGGAGATTTGCCTGTCAGCGTGAGTGAAGCTTTCTCGTTTGCTTCGGAGAAAAGACTGATCGCAGATTATAACGGCGTTGTACTCCTTCCGGTCGATGCCGAAGACGTACGGGATCGTGCGGAACATTTTTTGCAGGTCGTCGCAGATTTCATCGATCAACTTCAATGACCACCCGTTTCGAAACCCTGCCCAACCGCCGGGCGATCATCGATCGTCGCGTTCTGGGTGATGCGATCGCAGCGCTCGATGGCAGCGATGCGACACGGCTTCGCGCGGGCAGCGTCGCGATCCTCAAGCCTGCGCTCGATGCCGGACGGCGCGAGATTGCGGCGCGGCTCGCAGCGGCCCCGCAATCCGGGCGGGAGGCGGCGGCAGGGCAGGCGTTTCTGATCGATCAGCTGTTGCGGCTGATTTATGATTTCACCACCGAGCGATTATACCGCCGCAGCAATCCGACAACGTCCGAACGGATCAGCCTGCTTGCGGTGGGCGGATATGGCCGTGGCGAAATGGCGCCGTTTTCGGATATCGACATTGCCTTTCTGACGCCAAGCAAGCAGCCCGCCTGGGCCGAACAGGTGATCGAATCGATCCTCTACACGCTGTGGGATTTGGGGTTGAAGGTCGGGCATTCGTCGCGATCGCTCGATGAAACGATCCGGATGGCAAATGCCGATCTCACGATCCGCACCGCGTTGCTCGAGGCGCGCTATGTTTGGGGCGATCAGCCGCTTTATGACGAAGCATCGGCGCGCTTTGCCAACGAGATCCTGAACGGCACTGCGCGCAGCTTTGTTACGGAAAAGCTGGCCGAACGCGATGCACGGCACAAGCGCATGGGGGATAGCCGCTACGTCGTCGAGCCGAACCTCAAGGAGGGGAAGGGCGGCTTGCGCGATCTCCACACGCTGTTCTGGATCGGCAAATACATGCACCGCGTCACCGATGTCGCCGAGCTGGTCGATCGCGGCCTTCTCACCAGCGACGAATTGCGCCAGTTTCAGAAAGCCGAAAATTTCCTCTGGGCGGTGCGGTGCCACCTTCACCTTGTTTCGAATCGCGCAGAGGAGCGACTGACATTCGACGTCCAGCGGGAGATTGCGGCGCGGATGAATTATCGTCCCTCGGCCGGGCGGTCTCCTGTCGAACGGTTCATGCGGCATTATTTCCTGATCGCAAAACAGGTCGGCGATTTGACGGGGGTGTTCCTCGCGCACCTCGATGACAGCTTTGCCGCAAAGGGGCGGCGCTTTACGCTTGCTGGGTTCAGGCGCACCCCGCGCAAGCTAGAAGGATTTATCCTCGATCGCGGGCGGCTGACCATCCCGTCGGATAATTGGTTTGCTGCTGACCCTGTCCGGCTGATTGAAGTCTTCGCACTGGCCGATGCGCATAATCTGGAAATTCATCCAACCACAATGCGCACCGCCGCGCGTGATGCGCGTCTGATCGACAATCGCGTCCGCAACGATCCGCGCGCCAACGCTCTTTTCATGGCGGTCCTCACAAGTTCGCGCGATCCCGAAACGGTGCTGCGCTGGATGAACGAATCGACAGTGTTCGGGCGTTTCGTGCCCGATTTTGGCCGTGTCGTGGCGCAGATGCAGTTCGACATGTATCACCACTACACGGTCGATGAACACAGCATCCGCGCGATCGGGCTGCTCAACCGGATCGAAAAGGGCGATCTGGGCGAAGATCATCCGCTGTCTACGGTTCTGATGCGCCAGATCGTGTCGCGCCGCGTGATTTTTGTCGCTGTCCTGCTGCATGATATTGCCAAAGGGCGCGGCGGCGATCATTCGGTTCTTGGTGCAGAAGTGGCGATGAAACTGTGCCCGCGGTTCGGGCTGAGCGCCGCCGAAACCGAAACCGTCGCCTGGCTTGTTCGATATCATCTGCTGATGTCTGCCACCGCGCTCAAGCGCGATCTGTCTGACTTCAAGACGATCCTCGATTTTTCCGAGAGCGTGCAATCGCCTGAACGCCTACGATTGTTGCTGATCCTGACTGTCGTCGATATTCGTGCGGTAGGGCCAGGCGTGTGGAATAGCTGGAAACGCCAGCTGCTGTCAGGCTTGTACGACAGCGCCGAAGAGGTGCTTCGCCTCGGGCACAAGCAAACCGGCCGCAAAGAACGGATCGCGGCGAAGCAGGCGGCGCTGGCAGATACGCTCAGCTGGAGCAGGGTCGCGTTCGAACGGCTGCGCAAGCGCTTGCCCGAAAGTTACTGGATCGCCGAAGCCGATGACGTCCTTGAAAGCAATGCCCGTCATATCGCCGACGCCGGGGACAGACCACTGGCGATTGCGGCAAAGGTGTACCCGGCTCGCGGCGCGACGCTGGTAACGGTCTATGCCGCCGATCATCCTGGCCTGTTCTTCCGCGTGGCGGGCGCAATCCACCTGGCAGGTGGAAGCATCATCGATGCGCGAATCCACACCACGCGCGAC
>JANPIQ010000201.1:0-2097 GCA_031425075.1 Sphingomonadales bacterium | reverse complement strand
GCAATGGCACCAAGTGCTGCCAAAGGCCCAACGCCCGGGATCGCGAGCGCCGCAATGCCCAGACCTGCGCCCAATGCCCCACCGCCAAGAATGCCTCGGAGCATGCTGGTGTGCTCTTCGTCGGTGATCTCGCCGCCGCCTTCGCGCGTCGTCATCGTGCCTTTCGATTGCGCGATAAGTGACAGGTGATTGTCTCCGATGCCCATGTCACGCAATTCAGCGACAGCACGCTGCGCTTCTGCATCGCTATCGAACATCGCCGAAATGACGCCGCTGGAATGCATGGTGGAAGTGTTATCTCCCATCGCCGAAGAAACGCCGCCCGTTTCACCCGTTACGGCATTCGCAGCGCGATCGAGCGGACCGCGATTGGGATCGTCGAAGCCGAACGCGCGGGTGTCATTGTTACTCATGTTACTCTCCTAAAGGTTTTACGCCGCCCTCACGGATAAGCGCCAGCTTGCCTGACGCCTTCGCGGTGACGACGGGTAAACGCGTCGCTCACCGGTAAGTTCAGCGGTAAGTTCAAAAAAATTCCGATGGAGAGTCGGTGATTGGCATTGCAGAAATGCGAGATCGTCGGAGCGACGGTTTTGCTCACCGGTCCGATTGACTGTGTTGATCAACTCATTGGCTCGCGCAATATTCGGTGCGTTACCAACACGACGTAAACTTATCGAGCGGGGAGGCCTAATGGCTCCCCACCCCGAAATCCTAAAACCCGACTTTCGCGCCGAACCGGAATATCCGCCCGAACGGATTGCCGATGAACGGATCGTAGCTCACTTCGAGCCGCGCGGCCGACGGATCCTGGTTGGTGAAATTCTCGACCGAAAATTGCAGCTGCGCCTTGAAGGCTGTGATCGGTAGCTTGTAGGTCGCGTGGAAATCATGCTGGGTGTAGCTTTTGATCACCGCACCGAAATTTGTGCCGCCAAAACCGGGGATGTTGAGGCACGGGTTGAGGTTGATGCAGCGATCATCGAGAACACCGTCGATATAGCGCACGCCATATCTCAGGTTCAATCCCGAGACATTGTAGTTGACGTACCCGTTGCCGCGCAATTTCGAGACGGTTCCTGGATCGCGGAAAAAGTTGGAAAATCCGCGAGCGTTGTATCCAGCCTGCACAACAACACCGTTCAGAACGAAATCATCGAATTTGTATTTCAGGATGTACGATGCGGATGCCCCGATCGACGCTTTGCCGGGGCCGAGATCGGTCGTGAAATCGGCGGCAAAGTCGAGGCCGTTGGTTTTTGCGCCAGGGCCATTGACCCAGTCAGTCCGGATGCGCGCAATATCATTACCGACGGTGATTCCCTGACGGCATCCCCCCTGAAAGGTGATGAGCGGGGCAAAGGGGTTGGCACAATTGGCAAATGCGGTGCCGTTGGCCACGACATTGAGGGCGATTGCCTGAGCCGGTGTGGTCGTGATCCGCTTCTTGAAATCGAAGCTCCAGAAATCGACCGAAAAGGTGAATTTGGAAAAATCGAGCACCGCCCCGATGTTGTAGGTAAACGCAGTTTCAGGCCCCAGCGTATTGGGATTCCCGAAGATATCGACCGATTTGAAATTGTTGCCCGCCGCCTGAATTCCTGCGAGCGAGGTCACCGAATTGACCGACACCTGCGTTGCGAGCGGGCCACGGAACGTCGTTCCCGCCGAACCGCGCAGAACGAGAAAGCTCGTCGGTTCCCAGCGGACAGCACCTCTGGGATTGATCGTCGATCCTACCGATCCGCCATAATCTTCATAGCGAATCGCCCCATTGAATTCGAGTGTGTCTGCGACCGGAACCTTGACCTCTGCGAAGACAGCGTAGACTTTCTGGGTTTCGGTCGCCGGACGTGTGCCGCCCAAAAAGTTGAAGATACCGACACCTTCGGTCGGCGTACCGACACAGCTCAAATCGCCTTCGCGGAAGCACGGATTGAAGCGCAAATCCGATTCGCGAAGCAGCGACCGGCTCGAAAAGTCGCTCCCGCGGTACTGCGCGCCGAACGCGTAGCCGATCGGGCCGCCGCCGAGATCGATGCCCGACTCCCCCGAAAAGATAAGATCAAGAACCGTCTGTTCTTCGCGCTGGAAAGT
>JANPIQ010000200.1:0-3423 GCA_031425075.1 Sphingomonadales bacterium | reverse complement strand
CGTGTCACGTCATCACCACCACGTCGCGTAGAGCGCGATCAGGATCGCGGTAATCACGACGGCGGCAATGTTGAATCCCGTCGTGGTGCGGAACGACACGCCTTCCATCGCAATGAGGTTGTTTTCCGCCGGTGCCGGTCGGGCCAGCGACACGACGACAGCGAGCGCCAGGCTGGCGAAGAACACAACCATCATCCGGTTCATGAACGGTATACCGTTCAGCGCCGCGCTGCCGCCCCAATCGGCAGGAAACCAGAAGACGAAGCTGATGAGCACGGACGCGATCGCGCCGACCAGCGCACCCATTTCGGTCGCGCGCGGCCAGAACAGGCCGAGCAGGAAGATGACGGTGATGCCCGGCGTCACGAAGCCCGAGAATTCCTGAATATATTGGAACGCCTGGTCGAGGCTGCCGAGCAAAGGCCGGGCGGTGAACATCGCGATGATGATCGACACGGTTGCGGCGATGCGGCCGACCAGCACCAGCTGGCGCTCATGCCCGCTGATCGCGTCCTCGCCGCTGCGGTCGGCATCCTCGGCGCGGCTCTGCACACCCTTGAATTTTGCGTAGATGTCGAGCGTGAAGATCGTCGCGATCGAATTGATTTTGGACGCGGTGGACGCGATGATCGCCGCAATCAGGGCGGCGAACACCAGCCCGAGCAAGCCGGTCGGCAGCAACGTCATCATCGTCGGATAGGCCTGGTCGGGCTTGGCGAGATTGGGTGCCAGGATGACCGCGGCGATGCCGGGCAAGACGATGATCACCGGCATCAGCAACTTCAGGAACGCCGCAAACACGACGCCTTTCTGCGCCTCGGAGAGACTCTTCGCCGCCAGCGCGCGCTGGATAATGTATTGGTTGAACCCCCAATAGCTGAGGTTGGCGATCCACATACCGCCGATCAGGACCGAGAGACCGGGCAAATCCTTGTAGAAGGGATTGTCGGGACTCAGGATCATGTCGAACTTGCCCGGCAATTCCGTGGTCAGCCGGGTGAAACCGCCGAGCACACCGGCATCGCCGCCGATCCGGTCGAGCGTCAGATACGAGATCACCAGCCCGCCGAACACGAGCAGGGTGACCTGGACGATGTCGGTCAGCGCTACCGCCTTCAGCCCGCCGCGCAGCTGATAGATCAGCGCGAAGGTGCCGAGGCCGAACAGCGCGACGTCCTGATTGACGCCCGCCACCTGAGTCACCGCGATCGAGCCGAGCCAGATGATCGAGGTCAGGTTCACGAAAATGTAGAGGACCAGCCAGAACACCGCCATGACCGTGCGGATCGTCGCCCCGAAACGCTGCTGCAGGAACTGCGGCATCGTATAGATTTCGTTCTTGAGAAAAATCGGCAGAAAATATTTGCCAACGATCAGCAGGGTGATTGCCGCCATCCATTCGTAGGACGCGATGGCGAGGCCGATGGCATAGCCCGATCCTGACATACCAACGATCTGTTCGGCCGAAATATTGGCCGCGATCAGCGATGCGCCGATCGCCCACCACGGCAGGTTCTTCGACGCCAGGAAATAGTCGGACGAATCCTTGGCCTTGCCGCCCTTGTCGCGGCTGACATATTGCGCCAAGCCGAAGATGAAGATCGCGTAGGCCACCACCACCACGATATCGAGTGTCGAAAGCTGCACGTTGAATCCCCTCTCCTGACCGCGAAACGCCATTCAACGGCCCCATCAGTGGTCTTTTATATGATCTATACCACTTGTCGATAGGAGAAATAGTGCTAACGTCTCCACCACCCGACCGCGCCGTTCACCTATCGGGTGCGAACCGCAACTATGGGGGCAAGCATGGCTGACGGCCTCGATCTGTCTGAATCCCCGGTCGGTCTTGGGCGCAATCTGACGTTCGGTCTGCTTGATGCGGTCGGGCGCTCGGTCGTCCTAGGCGAGTATGAAGAGCGCGCCTTTCCGACCGAGGCCGATCTCGCCTTGCAATATGGCGTTAGCCGCTCAGTAACCCGCGAAGCTCTCAAGATGCTGGCGGCGAAGGGACTGTTGAGCGCTCGCCCCAAGCAAGGAACGTTCGTCCGACCGCAGGAACAATGGAATTTGTTCGACACCGATGTGCTGCGTTGGCTGCTCGACCGCAAATTCTCGATCGCTCTGCTACGACAGTTCAACGAGCTGCGCGTCGGCGTCGAACCGTTCGCAGCGGCGCTTGCCGCCAAGCGCGCGCGCCCGGCACAGGTAGCGGCGATCGCCGCAGGACTGCAGCGGATGCGCGACGCTGAGCAAGGGCAGGACGACGCGCTCGAGGCGGACATCGAATTCCACGTCGCCATCCTGCGCGCGAGCGGCAACCCCTTCTACATCCAATTCCGCGACATCGTGACGACCGCGCTCAGGACATCGATCCGTTTCACCAACCGCATCGCCGGGCGCACCGCGAACATCGCCGATCACGCTGCAGTACACGCCGCAATCGCGGTGGGAAACGAGGCAGCGGCGTTCGAGGCTATGCGTAAGCTGATCGACGATGTGCTCGAGTTGATCGGGGGATCAGAGCCCACAGCGGCGGGCTGACGCCTGTCGGCGGCCCGCCGTTGTGCGTATGCGGGCAACCAGCCGACTTGCCGATATCAAAACCGGACGCGGGCACCGATGGAATAAACGGTTTCGTCGCCGTTCACCTGGAAATTCACACGCTCGTTACCCCAATAGATCGATGTGCGGTTGCGCAGGATGTTTGTCCCGCCGATGTCGAGCCGCAGCTGTGGCGTAACATCGTAGCCGACGCTGGCGTCGAGCCGCCCGGCAGGACGCACATAGCTCAGGAACACCGGCACATAGGCCTCGTTGACGCGCGCTGGATCGAACGGACGCAGCGCTACCCCGCCGGTGTTGTCGCCGTTGATGTATTTCGACCGATAGGTATAAATCAGACGCCCGCTGAGTCCGAACTTGTCGTACAACAAGCCCGCAGTGTAATTGTACTTGGAAACGCCGACCAGCGGATTGCCGACCAGCGGGTCGTTGCCCTTGATTTCGGAGTCGGCAAGCGTGAAGGCACTTTGCACGCCGAAGCCCGCCAACGCGCCGGGCAGGAAGTCGAAGAAATACTGCGCGCTGACCTCGATTCCCTTCAAATCGACGGCGCCCACGTTGCGCGGCGACGAGATCAGATAGTTGAGCCCGTCGATCGTTTCCTGAGTATTCGACGTGACAACGCGGTCCTTGATCGACCGGTAATAGCCGGTCGCTGCGATGTAGCCGCTGCCGAAATAATATTCAGCCGTTACGTCGAAGCTGTTTGATTTCTGCGGGCGCAGATCCGGGTTGCCGCGGGTGCCGGTGTTCAGGAGGAAGACATTGCCGACCAGAGTGAGCGAATCCGCGGGATTGAGCGCGCCAAAGTCGGGCCGTCGGATCGAGCGCGAATAGGTGAAGCGCGTCTGGAACGAT
>JANPIQ010000199.1:0-2909 GCA_031425075.1 Sphingomonadales bacterium | reverse complement strand
CTCCACAACAGATTGAAACTGCCCAGTTGCTTGACGATGCCATAGCGGATCGGTTCATCGTCGACCTCGCGTGCGAAGCTGCCGAACATCTTGTCCCAGATGATGAACACGCCGGCATAGTTGCGATCGAGATAGCGCGGGTTGGTCGCATGGTGGACGCGGTGGTGCGATGGCGTGTTCATCACCGCTTCGAACCAGTGCGGCATCCGTCCCACCGCCTCGGTGTGGATCCAGAACTGGT
This sequence comes from Sphingomonadales bacterium, assembly GCA_031425075.1. Taxonomy (GTDB): domain Bacteria; phylum Pseudomonadota; class Alphaproteobacteria; order Sphingomonadales; family Sphingomonadaceae; genus Aquisediminimonas. Next base: position 2,668 of record JANPIQ010000199.1, on the reverse strand, counting down.
AGATCAGATTGAGCCCGCCGCAGAACGCTATCATCGCGGGATGGAATCCGATCATTACTAGCGGCAGCCGGAACAGAAAACTGCCCGCGATGAAGCCGGTCCACGTCTGCCGCAACGCGGTCGAAAGGTTGTAATGCTGGCTCGAATGATGATTGACGTGGCTTGCCCAAAACCAGCGGACGCGATGCGCGGTGCGGTGGAAGACATAATAGGCAAGATCGTCGAGAAAGAAGCACGCGATCCAAGCCCACCAGCTGAACGGGATCGTGGCGATCCGATGCGGGTAAAGCCAGACGAACGCCCCCGATACCGCCACGAAGGTCGCGGCCCCCGCCATCGTGCTGCCAAGTCCGAACGCGAGGCTGGTCAGCGTATCTTTGGGTTCATAGGCCGATGGCGCCCGGCGCTTCGCCCAGACCATTTCGGCGACAATCAGCAGCACGAATGCTGGCACCGCGTAATCGACCGGGTTGGGGAGATCGGGAACGGTGGTCATGCGCCGATCCGTCGCAAGCCTGCCGCCCACACCTGTGCCTCGGTCCCAAGATTGAGCACCGTTGTTCCAAATGCTTCGGGAATTGTGATCGACAGCAAATGCTGGTCGAGCCGCGCCTCGATCTCCGGTCCAAGCAACCGGGCCACAAATTGCGCACCATGCCGCCGGAGCAGCAATTGCCGCCCCTGCCCGTCACTCAGGATCGCTGCATACCCCGCCCGGTCGCGGCCCACGGCTACGGCTTCGAAACCATCGACCGCCTCTGCCGCCAGAGTGCGGGCATGGGCGTCGTCGGCAATCCGTATGTCACCGCCGAGCTTCATCCAGCGTGCCAGCGCCCAGACCGCGATTATAGCGATCAGCGAAGCGGCAAATTTCGCGAGGAGTGCGAGGGTCACGCTTGGGCCCTGAGCATGTCCATCAGCGGGCGGACAGGCGACAGGTCGTAACCGGCATCGGCGGCAATTGCTGTCAGCGCATCGGGGTCTCCGCCCTGCGAGGATTCGGCGAGCGCCCACAGCAGCGTCGAACGCGTGCCCGAACGGCAATAGGCCAGCACCGGCCCCGCCGCCGCTTCGAGCGCGGCCACCATGGCTTCGACCTGAGGCTGGCTGAACCCCGAATGCGTGATCGGAATCGCGGCATAACCAAGCCCTGCCGCATGCGCAGCCGCTTCAATCTCTGCACCCTGGGGGTCTTCGGGAGACTCGCCGTCGGGACGGTTATTCACGATCATTGTTATTCCCTGCCGCGCAGCCTCGGCAACGGCATCGGCATCAATCTGCGGTGCAACCCAGATGTCGTCGGTCAATTTGCGAAACACGGTCGCCCCCTAGCAGACAATGAAATCCCTGTGTAGCATCGCGCAATGGCTTACCGACATGTCGCGCTGCTGGGTCTTGTGATACTCGCAACGCCCGCACTTGCCAATTCCTCCGATGCCGCCCGCTGGGCTCAGACTGCCGCGCGCGTGACCATCACGCGCGACGATTGGGGCGTTGCCCAGGTCAAGGGCAAGACCGATGCCGAAGCGGTGTTCGGCATGATCTTTGCGCAGGCCGAAGACGATTTCCCGCGCATCGAGGCGAATTATCTGACTGCCCTCGGCCGTACCGCAGAGGCGGAGGGTGAAGCTGCGATCTGGCAGGATTTGCGCGCGCGGATGTATAATGATCCGGCCAAATTGCAGGCGCTATACCGGCAAAGCCCCAACTGGCTCAAACGCCTGATGAACGCATGGGCCGACGGGCTGAATTTCTATCTGTCGCAGCCCGGCGCAACACGGCCTAAAGTGATCACCCGGTTCGAACCGTGGATGGCGTTAAGCTTTACCGAAGGCAGCATCGGCGGCGATATCGAAAAGATCGATCTTGACGCGCTGAAGGCGTTCTACACCGGGGCAGATGCAAAGGCCGTCGCCAAAATCGACACGGCACCACGCGGATCGAACGGGATTGCGATCGGTCCTTCGCGCAGCAAAAGCGGCCATCCGCTGCTGCTCATCAACCCGCACACCAGCTTCTTCTTCCGGTCCGAACAGCAGGTCACGAGCGATGAAGGGCTCAATGCCTATGGCGCGGCGACGTGGGGCCAGTTTTTCATCTATCAGGGTTTTAACGCCACCGCGGGCTGGATGCACACCACTAGCGGGCTAGATTCAGTCGACGAATTTGCGGTCGAAATGACGCCGGATCGGCGCGGATATCGCTTCGCTGCCGGAACTCTGCCCATCGAAACCGCGTCGGCGACGATTGCGTTTCGCAGGCCAGATGGAAGCAGGGGCGAGCGATCCTACCCGATTTACCGCACCCGTCACGGCCCGGTCATACGCAAGGACGGCGAAAAGTGGGTATCGATAGCAATGCTCGACAACCCGATCGCCGCGCTCGAACAATCGTTTTTGCGGACCAAGGCGAAAGATTACACCGAATTCGTCAAGGTCGCTGCGCGCAACGCCAACAGCTCGAACAACACCATCTTCGCCGATGCGAAGGGCAACATCGCCTACCTCCACCCGCAGTTCAATCCGCGCCGCAATGACAGTTTCGACTATGCAAGACCGGTCGATGGCAGCGATCCGGCCAGTGCATGGCGCGGTATCCATCGCCTTGCAGAAGCGCCGCGCGTGCTTAACCCGAAAACAGGCTGGATCCAGAATACCAACAACTGGCC
>JANPIQ010000198.1:0-2517 GCA_031425075.1 Sphingomonadales bacterium | reverse complement strand
CGCGCGGCATGGAAGCGCTGCGCGGTTACGACCTTGACGCAGACGGCGAAAGCCTGCTGGCGTCGATCCGGGTAAGCCCCATTGCTGCGGTGATCAGCGATCCGCGTTTGCCCGACAACCCGATCGTCGCGGTCAACGATGCATTCTGCCGTCTGACAGGCTATCCGGTCGATGAAATTCTCGGGCGCAACTGCAAGTTTCTGGCGGGGCCGGCGACCGAGCCATGGCTGACAGAGCGGATCAGCGCCGGGGTGCGCGAACGCCGCGCGGTGCTGGTCGAAATCCTCAACTACAAACGCGACAGGACGCCGTTTCGCAATGCGGTGCTGGTGGCACCTGTCTTCGATGGCGACGGCGAACTTGAATATTTCCTGGGGTCGCAGGTCGAACTGCCCGATGATGCGGTGGGGCCGCTGTCGGCGCGGCATGCCAATGCGGTGGCGCTTGTCAAAACATTATCGCCGCGCCAGCGCCAGATTCTCGAACGGATTGCGGCGGGTCACCGCAGCAAGCAGATTGCGTGGCAATTGTCGCTCAGCGAAAAGACAGTGAAGATGCACCGGTCGCTGTTGCTCCACAAACTCGGCACCACCAATATTGCCGACGCAATCCGGATTGCCGTCGAAGCAGGCCTGTGATCCGCCCTACAGGTGATCCGCCCTACGGCCTAAAGTCCGTATTGGGGTTTGCCGCGCTGAAGCGCATTTGCAGATTATCGAGCACCCTGCGGACGTCCTCCCCGATCCGCAAGCCCCGCAGGGGTGCTGGCCGGTCTGCCTCCTTCCCTCCAGATCGGCCAGCACAGCTCGCTGCATGATTGACGCACATGACCGGAGAGACCGATGACAGAACTGACCGCGGGGCAATACTCGCTCGTTTATAATGCCTTTTCATTTACCTTCGCCACGATGGCAGCAGCAACGCTATTCCTTTGGTTCGGCCGTTCGCAAGTCGGGCCAGCGTACAAGACCGCGCTGACCCTGTCGGGCCTCGTATGCGCGATTGCCGCCTATCATTATTTCCGCATCTTCGAGAGCTGGAATGCCGCTTACGGCCTTGCCGACGGCGTCGTGACAGCAACCAACGTCGCGTTCAACGATGCCTATCGCTATGTCGACTGGCTGCTGACCGTGCCGTTGCTGCTGATCGAGCTGGTGCTGGTGATGCGATTGTCGCAGCAACAGACAATGTCGCTTTCGGTCAAGCTTGGCGCCGCAGCCGCGCTGATGGTGATCCTTGGCTACCCGGGTGAAATTGCGACCGATAACACCACACGCGCGATCTGGGGCACGCTTTCGACAATTCCGTTCCTGTATGTGGTGTACCAGCTGTTCAAAGGACTGGGCGACTCGATCGAACGCCAGCCCGAAAACGTTCGCGAACTGGTGAAGAACGCCCGGCTGCTGACGTTTGCATCATGGGGTTTCTATCCGATCGTCTACATGATCCCTTACACCAATTTTACAGGCGGGAACGTCGTGACGGGTATCCAGGTTGGTTACACGATCGCAGACATCATTGCCAAGGCCGGCGTCGGCGTGTTGATCTACCTCATTGCCGTGCGCAAGTCTGAGGCCGAATACGGCACGCTGGCCCGCGCAGGGTGAATGTGTGAAGCCCCGGGTCGCACCATTTAGGGCAACACAGGTCGGGCGGGGCTTCGCAGCCTCGCCCGATCGTTTTTCTTTGCGACACGCCGCGATATTCGGCACCCTGTTCGTGCTGATCGGATTGCAGGCCGCAGGTGTCTTGCTCGACGATCCGGTGTGGACGACCTGTGCGGGGCTTGCACTTTTGATATTGGGGCTTCCCCACGGCAGTCTCGATATCGCCACGATTGCCGCGGCCAAAAAGCGTGGCGGGCGCTGGCTCTTCGGCGTCCTGCTCCTCTATCTGGGGTGCGCTGCGGCGATGTACGCCATCTGGCAGGCTGCGCCTGTTGCCGCACTCGGGCTGTTCCTTGCGATGGCCGCGATCCATTTTTCCGAAGACTGGCACGATGTCCTGCCGCCATTTCTGGCGATGGGCACGGCGATTGCCATGCTCGCCGCGCCTGCGCTTGTGCATGGCGAATCGCTCTCGCTTATTTTTGCCGGGTTGACCGGGTCGGCGGCGACGACGGCGTGGGCGGACTTCGCCCTGATGATCGCCCCGGTTGCGCTTCTGGTGGCACTGGCAGGCGTGTTTCTGACCGACAGCCGGTCACGCGCCACCGAAACGCTGGCGGGGCTTGCGGCGATGATCGTGCTGCCGCCGATTATCGGCTTCGCGGTGTATTTCTGCCTCTCGCATTCGCCAAGGCATCTGGCGTCGGCAGTCGAAAGTGCAGGGCGCGGGCTGTTCGGTTACCGACGGATCGAAATGGGCGCTGTGACGCTTGCCGCGCTGGGCATTGCCGCCGCTATCTTTGTAGCGGGCGCGCCGGTGTCGTTGAGCGAGCGAACGATCACTGCCAGCTTTATCACGCTTTCGATCCTCACTGTCCCGCACATGCTGGTGCCGTTGATCGTGGCGGCA
>JANPIQ010000197.1:0-1521 GCA_031425075.1 Sphingomonadales bacterium | reverse complement strand
TATAGGCAATGCCGCCGCCGGTGCCGCCCATGGTGAAGCTGGGTCGAATGATCGTCGGCAGCCCGACGAAATCGAGCGCGACCATCGCTTCGTCGAGGCTATGGGCAATCTGCGAGCGCGGACTTTCAAGGCCGATCTTCGACATGGCATCGCGGAACTTGAGCCGGTCCTCGGCCTTGTCGATCGCGACTGCGTCGGCGCCGATCAGCTCGACGCCATACTTCTCCAGCGTGCCGTCGCGCGCCAGCGCCAGCGCGGTATTGAGCGCCGTCTGGCCGCCCATCGTCGGCAGCACCGCGTCGGGCCGTTCCTTTTCGATGATCTTCGCGACGATTTCGGGCGTGATCGGCTCGATATAGGTCGCATCGGCCAGCTCCGGATCGGTCATGATCGTCGCGGGGTTCGAATTGACGAGGATGACGCGATACCCCTCCCCCTTCAGCGCCTTCAGCGCCTGCGTGCCCGAATAATCGAACTCGCACGCCTGCCCGATAACGATCGGGCCAGCGCCGATTATGAGGATAGACTGAATGTCGGTGCGTTTAGGCATTTGACGGCATTGCTTTCGTTGCATACATTGATTGCATTGCAATCATTGGAGATCGGCTGTGGGGCATATGATGATCCGTGACATTGACGAAACGACGAAGCGCAATGCCAAACTGGCAGCGGCGGCGAATGGACGCTCGTTGCAAGGGGAATTGAAGGCGTTGGTCGACAAGACTTATGCCCGTCCCGATAACGAGCGCGCTGCGCGCATTCGGGCAATGTCCAGCGAAGAGTTTGTCGACCACCTGATCAAGGTGGCGAATGGCGCGACGCTGGAAATTCCTGATCGCCTGATCGACAACGATCGAGACATTTTCAGTGCTGATTGACACGAATGTCTGGAGCGAATTGTCGCGCCCTCGCCCGGATCCGAATGTGTCCGCTTGGATGAGCAGACACTTTGATGAGTGCATGTTGTCGGCAATCGTTTTTGGCGAAATCGAGTTTGGGATCGCATCTGCGGTTGAAACTAATAGACGGCGCGACCTTGAAGCGTTCCGGGATGATCTTCTCCAGCGGCGCGATGGCGCTGTCGAACCTTTCGACGCTGATGCAGCAACGATATGGGGTCCACTCCGGTCAGCATTGAAAAAAATTGGCAAACTAATCGGGGAACGCGACATGCTGATTGCCGCGCACGCCATCAGTCTTGGCGTCCCGCTCGTGACGCGAAACGTCGATGAAATGGCACGAACGGGTGCAACCATCATCAATCCATGGACTGCCTGAGCGCCTGAGCGCTGGAGTACGTCCAATCGGGCGCATTGCTGGCATTGTGTAAAGCCCGTGACACGGCGGTCCCGACGCGCAACGTCGAGGATTTCACGTGGACGGGGGTGCGGCTCGTCGATTCTTGGGGTGTGTGAGTGGCCATAGCGTCCCGCGCCAAAAGAACATATGCCGTTTATAACGATTGTGAATAAATTAGCATAATTTATCATTACTTCGCGACCGTTACAAATAAAGCTACTA
>JANPIQ010000196.1:0-4940 GCA_031425075.1 Sphingomonadales bacterium | reverse complement strand
CCTTCGTAAACCGGCTCCCACCCGAAGCGCGTCATCGCCATCAGCAAGTCGCGTATGCCGCCGGGCTCTTCATACGAAGGCGCTGCACAATCGGCGGTGCGATACACGAATTTTTCATGCTCGGTGCCGATCCGCCAGCGTTCGCGCGGCTTTTCCCCGCCTGAAAAAAAGCCGATCATGTCGGCGCGGGTTTCGATACGGGGGTCAGCTTTATTGCTGTCGGTGCGCGTGCTCATCCACCGGCTTTAGAAGAAGGATCGGCGGGTTGAAACAGGTTTTCGATCGCAACCGATAGGGACTTAATCAGGTTACGCCTTCCTAACCTTATTGCGGTAAAGCCGCCTCGATGAGCAAGGGTTTTACATGCCGCGCCGTGATCGGCAGCGCGTTGCTGGTGTTCGCCCCGGCGGCTGCGCAGGCGGTATGCCCTGCTGCAAACCAGTATGTTTTCAGCTTTGCAACGCAGACCGCCGCGACGCTAAACTATACGAGCAGCTACAGCTTTGCCGGGACCAGCGCAGCGCTAGGCACCCAGAATTTCACCGTCGACTGGATCACCAACGGCCTGTCCTCATCGATCGTCGCAGGGGCGCAGATGCCGGCGATTTCGGGGCTGGTGACAGACGGTATCGCCGCCAACAACCTTGTGATCGGCGCGATCTTTACAGGGCGAACCGCCGATGTTGCGGTCAACACCCGCGTCGTCGTCACGCGGCTGACCTTTGCCACGCCGATCCGCGATCTGACGGTGCAGGTCAACGATGTCGATTTCACCAACAATCAGTTTCGCGACTGGCTGCACGTCAATGGCATCGACGGCGCATCGAGCTATAGTCCCGCGTTGGTGACGCCGCACGGCACAAACAATAGCGGCGGGCCGCTGACCAATGCTGCCAGTTCGTTGACGCTGGGACCGACGACGGTGCCGGGCACGATCACCGTCCGCCAGGGGCTTGGCACGGGGGCGAGCGGGAACAACAGCACCACCGGCACCGTCACCGCCTCGTTCGCGCAGCCGGTGACGCAGGTCGAAGTCCGCTACGGCAATTTCCCCGATGGCGGCGCAACCGGGCAGCAGGCGATCGGGATCCAGGCGATCAGCTGGTGCCCGATGCCCGGAATCACGATGGGCAAAACACAGGCGCCGTTCAGCGCGATCATGACCGATCCCAACCGGTTCGACATTCCCGGATCGGACAGCGTCTATTCGCTGACAGTGACCAATAGCGACTCAAGCCCTGTCGATGCGGCGTCGCTGGTGCTGACCGACATTTTGCCGAACGCGATGACTTTCTTCAACGGCGATATCGACGGTGCCGGGCCCTTGACCGGCAATTTCGAGTTCGTGCCCGGAACGAGCGGACTGACGCTTGGCGCGGGCAACATCACCTATTCGAATACCGGCGGCACGACATACGCCTATACGCCGGCAGCGGGATATGACGCCGCGATGCAGGCGATCCGCATCAATCCGCAAGGCACGATGGCGGCCAACAGCAGCTTCACGGTGCGGTTTCGCACGCAGATCAAATAACACAGGCGGCGTTACCCGCCCCAGTCTCCCGCCGCCGCCATCCAGAGTGATACAGCCGTCAGCGCAGCAGTTTCCGCCCTCAAGATCCGCGGACCCAGCGTGATTGCACGGGCCTGTGGCAGCGCGCGGACGGCGTCGCGTTCCTCGGGTGCAAAGCCGCCTTCGGGGCCGATCAGGATTGCAGACGGGCCGGGATGCGGCGCGAACCTGCCCCCGCCTGTTTCATCGGCGAAATAGAGCGTCCGGCCTTCAGGCCATGCCGCCAGCATGTCGGCCAGTGACGTTGCAGGTGCAAGGTCTGGCAGCGCCGTCCGGCCGCATTGTTCGGCGGCCTCGATGGCCTGGGCACGCATCCGTTCGGGATTGATCTTGTCGATCACGCAGCGCCGGGTGATCACCGGCACGATCCGGGCGACCCCCAGCTCGCACGCCTTTTCGATCATCAGGTCGAACCGCGCGCGTTTGACAGGCGCGGCAAGCAGCCAGAGATCGGGCACGGCTTCGCGTTCGGACAGTTGCGCAGTCACACTCAGTTCGAGCGCGCGCTTGCTGACATGAATGGCATCGGCGGCCCATGCCCCTGTCGCATTGTCGCACAGGATCACCGTTTCGCCGGGCTTGATCCGCATCACATGGAGCAGATAATGCGCCTGCGGGCCTTCGAGCATGATCGTCGCGCCTTTGGATAACAGCGGCTCGACGAACAGCCGCGGCGTGCTTTGGGGTGGCCATGCCGGTTTCGCAGTCATAAGAACGATCTCCGGCTGGCTGCGCGTGTCGAAGCCCTGCCCTTTGCTTTGGTGCACAGAAAATCAGCCCTTCGACAAGCTCAGGGAGGCGGAATATTCCCGACACGATGCGCAAGACTGCCGAAACCGTTCCGGACAGCGAAATGAGGCGGCTTCTCGGGCTGCTTCCCCGCGCGTTGCAGCCATTTGCATCGCTGGCCCGGTTCGATCGTCCGATTGGCTGGTGGTTGCTGTACTGGCCGTGCCTGTGGGGGCTGTTCCTCGCCGACGGCGCGGGGGAGTGGCCCCTGATCGGCTGGTTTCTGGCAGGCGCGGTCGCGATGCGCGGGGCGGGGTGCGTGTATAACGACATCGTCGATCGCGATCTTGACCGCCAGGTCGCGCGGACGCGCGCACGCCCGCTGGCGAGCGGCGCGGTATCGGTAAAGGCGGCGTGGGTGTGGCTGGTGCTGCTCGCGCTGGTCGGGCTTGTCGTGTTGCTCCAGCTGTCGCGCACAGCGCAACTCGTGGCGCTGGCCAGCCTCGCGCTCGTTGCAGCCTATCCCTTCATGAAGCGGATCACCTGGTGGCCGCAGCTGTGGCTGGGGCTGGTGTTCGGCTGGGGCGCGCTGGTCGGCTGGTTTGCGGTAGCCCCCTTTTCGACGGCGATTCTTTTGCTTTATGGCGGCGCGATCTGCTGGATCGTGGGGTATGATACGGTCTACGCGATCCAGGATATCGAGGACGACGCACTGATCGGCGTGCGGTCGACTGCACGGCGGTTCGGAGACCGGGTGCAACTGGGTGTCGCGCTGTTTTACGCGGTTGCGATCCTGTTCTGGGCGGCGGCATTCTGGTCGATAAGACCGCAGGCTGTGGTGCTGCTACCGCTCGTGCCGATGGCTATGCACCTTGCGTGGCAGACGCTTTCGATCGACCGAAGCGACGCATCAAAAGCGCTTATCCTGTTCCGCAGCAACCGTTTTGCCGGGTTCCTGATGGCGCTGGCCTGCCTTGTGGTCGGCGCGACAGCGTAAGCCTCTTAATCCTCCGCTTCAAGAAGGGGAGGATTGGCGAAGCAAGCCAGTTGACTCCGCCCCGCCCAAGTCGCAGCACAAAGCCATGGAGAGATACAGTTTCGATCTGACCGGGCGCGTGGCGCTGGTCACAGGGGCATCGTCGGGCTTTGGCGCGCGGTTTGCGAGGATATTGGCCGCATCGGGGGCCAAAGTCGTGGTGGGCGCGCGACGTGCGGACCGGCTGGCTGCGCTGGTGACCGAGATCGAGGCGGCGGGCGGAACAGCGCTGGCGGTCTCGCTCGATGTCAGCGATGAAGCGAGCATGATTGCCGCTTATGATTGTGCCGAAGCCGCATTCGGCATCGTCGATACGATCATCGCCAATGCAGGTGTCGCGGTCGATGCGCTGTCGGTCAATCTGTGCGTCGAAGATTTCGATACGGTGATCGGCGCGAACCTGCGCGGCGCATTCCTGACGGTGCGCGAAGGCGGTCGGCGGCTGATCGCAAGCGGATCGAAGGATAAGGGCAATGGCCGCGTGATCATCATCGGTTCGATCACGGCTGAGAAATCCTATATCGGCATGCCTGCCTACATCGCGTCGAAGGCCGGGGTGCGGCAGATGGGCAAGGCCATGGCGCGCGAGTGGGTCAACAAGGGAATTAACATCAACATCGTCCAGCCGGGCTATTTCCCGACAGAAATGACCGCGAGCATCGAAGATGTCGAGGCGGGCAAGAAACTGATTGCGAGCTTTCCCAGAAAGCGGATGTGCGATCTGGCGAGCCTCGATGTGCCGATCTTGTGGCTGTCTTCGGATATGTCGGCAGGCGTGACGGGATCTGTGATCACGATCGATGACGGGCAGACGTTATGAGCCTTGTGACGGTCGAAATCGCCGATGGCGTCGCGGTGGTGACGCTCAACCGGCCCGGGGCGATGAACGCCTTGTCTAGGGCGTTGCGCGCCGAGCTTGCGGCGGCGATGGTTGCTGTCGATGCCGATGACGATGTTCGCGCGGTCGTGCTGACAGGCGCAGGTGAACGGGCGTTTACCGCCGGGCTCGATTTGAAGGAGCTTGGCGCATCCGATGGCCAGCTTGGCGCGGCTAATGCCACCAGCCCGGCCGAAAATCCGGTCAAGGCAATCGAGACATGCCGCAAGCCCGTCATCGGCGCGATCAACGGCGTTGCGATCACTGGCGGCTTCGAGGTGGCGCTGGCGTGCGACATCCTGATCGCATCGACCAATGCCCGTTTCGCCGATACCCATGCGCGCGTCGGCATCATGCCAGGATGGGGGCTGTCGCAGAAATTGTCGCGGCTGATCGGGATATCGCGTGCCAAGCAATTATCGCTGACGGGCAATTTCCTCGACGCGCAAACCGCGCTTGGCTGGGGTCTGGTCAATGAAGTCGTGGTGCCAGACGAACTCCTTCCCCGCGCCAAAGCGCTGGCTCGCGATATCGCCACCGCCGATCCGGCAATGATCGCAGCGTATAAGGCACTGATCGACGAAGGGTTTGCGATGCCTTTCGGCGAAGCGATGGCGATCGAACATCACACCTCGTCGGCCCGCAATTCGCAGGTGAGTGCAGCCGATGTCGAGACGCGGCGACTGGCCGTGATGGAGCGCGGCAGAAGCCAGTAAAATGTAATA
>JANPIQ010000195.1:0-1538 GCA_031425075.1 Sphingomonadales bacterium | reverse complement strand
GCGCTCAAGTGCGAGATCGACAACTGGCGTTGGGCGGGCGTGCCGTTCTTCCTGCGCACGGGGAAACGCATGGCCGAGGGGGCGCGCATCATCTCGATCGCCTTCCGAGAGCCGCCGAAGAGCATGTTCCCGGCGGGCTCGGGTATCGGTGCGCACGGCCCCGACCACCTGACCTTCGACCTTGCCGACGCATCGAAGTTGTCGCTCAGCTTCTACGGCAAGCGGCCCGGTCCGGGCATGAAGCTGGACAAGCTGAGCCTGCAGTTCGCCCTGCACGAGACCGACCGGGCCAGCGACGTGCTCGAGGCCTACGAGCGGCTGATCCACGACGCGCTCAGCGGCGACCACACGCTGTTCACGGCCGCCGAGGGCATCGAGCGCCTGTGGGAGGTGTCGCAGCCGCTCCTCGACAACCCGCCGCCGGTGCGGCTCTATCCGCCCGACTCGTGGGGGCCGAAGTCGATCCACCAGCTGGTGGCGCCCAATGCGTGGCGCCTGCCCTTCGAGCGCGCCTGGCGCGATCCCAACGCCCTCGGGAGCTGAAGAGACCGCGCTCCGGCTCGCCCGTCAGCCGCAGTCCTGGCAGAGCGCGTCCTCGTTGCAGGTCCACTGTCCGTCAACGACCTCGCAAGGCGGGGTCGCCAGCTCGTCGTAGCAGGTGGCCTCGGCCTGACAGAGATCGCGGCACTCCGACGCGTCGGTCAGGCAGGCAAGGCGCCGCGAGACGTGACCGCAGCCGCCGGTGGTGACGCTGAGACCGCACAGCCCACCGCCGCAATCGGCGGACGTCTCGCAGCCAGCTGGGATGCACTGGGGAATGTCGCCCGCAGCACCTGCGCAGGCGCAGACCTCACCGGTTTTGCAATCGGCGTCGGTGGCGCACCCATAGACGCACTCGCACCGCCGCGGCGGACCGCCGGCGACCCCCTCGATGCAGTGGCCGTTCGCGGCCGCCGTGCAGTCTGCGGGGGAGTCGCAGTCGTCGAAGTCCTGCCCGTCCCGCGCGGTGTCGCAGGCGGCGGCGGGCGTCGGCAGCTCGCACGTGGCGGTGGCCGCGCGGTGGACGAAGCCATCGTCGCAGGTCTCGAACCCGCTCGGCGCGCCGCCCGGCTGCGGGATCGGCTCCGCCCCGTCGCAGGCGAGATCGAAGAGGGTGCTGCCGTCCTCGCCGTCGGTCCCGTCCTCGCCGTCGGTCCCATCCTCGCCGTCGCTGCTCGTGGTGTCGTCGCCACACGCCGCCACCGAGACCGAGGCGAGCCCGCCCGCGGTGAGGAGCAGGGCCAGGACGCGCACGGGCAGGGTCGGAGTCGCCATCTGGCGAATCTACTGCGTCGCGCCGTCCCCCGGGACCGCGGCGCGCAGCGCGGCATACGTGCGCGGCAAGGAGGTGGCCGCGTGGGGCGGCGCCGCGGCGAGCTCCTCGACGATGACCTCGATCAGCTCCGGCGAGGGCGCGTCCCCCGCGGCGCGCGCGATCTCCACCAGCGTGGCGAGCACGGGCGCGATCTCCACGTGCAGCGACATGTCGTGCTCCAGGA
>JANPIQ010000194.1:0-10115 GCA_031425075.1 Sphingomonadales bacterium | reverse complement strand
TCAACCGGGGCGGGCGGTTTTTCTGTCTTGAGTTTTCGACGACGCTGTGGCCGGGCTTTGCCGATGTCTATGACGCCTATTCGCACCGGCTGGTGCCCAAGCTCGGCAAGCTGCTTGCCGATGATGAAGACAGTTATCGCTATCTGATCGAATCGATCCGGCGCTGTCCCGATATGGCGGCGTGTGAAACAATGATCGCCCAAGCGGGTTTTGTCCGCACACGCGTCGAACCGATCCTCGGCGGGTTGGTGGCGATTCACAGCGGCTGGAAGATTTGACCTCTAATTTGACGCATATCTGGCGGACACTGCGCTGGGGGCGGACGCTCGCCAAGCATGGCGCACTGCTCGGAATCGAACGCGATGCCAATGCCCCTGTTGCGGTGCGGCGGCTGGTTCGGCTTGCGCGCCTCGGCAGTTTCCCGCCCGATCCCCCTGCTTATGCCAAGGCGTTCGAACAGATTGGGCCAGCCGCGATCAAGCTGGGGCAGACGCTGGCAACGCGGCCCGATCTGGTGGGCGAAGAAGCGGCACGCGACCTGACTCGGCTGCAGGACAATCTTCCTGCGCTGCCTTTCGCCAGGATCAGGGCGACGATCGAAACCACGCTCGGCAAGCCGCTCGAGGCGATGTTTTCCTCATTCGACGAACAACCGATCGGCGCAGCGTCGATTGCACAGGTTTACAGGGCCGTCACGACCGAGGGCCGGAACGTCGCGGTCAAAGTCCTCCGGCCGGGCATCATCGAAAAATTCGCCGACGATATCAGCACCTATGAATGGATCGCAGCTCGGGCGGCGGCGCGCGGCGGCGAATTGTCACGATTGCGCCCGCGCGAGGTGATCGCGACCTTCAAGCAATGGACGTTGCGCGAACTCGATCTGCGCCGCGAAGCAGCCTCTGCATCCGAACTTGCCGAAATGATGGCGGGCGAAACCCATTATTTCATTCCCGCTATCGACTGGCAACGGACCGGCCGCCGCGTGATGACGCTCGACTGGATCGACGGCGTCAAGCTGACCGATATGGCAGCGCTCGACGCAGGCGGGCACGACCGCACTGCATTGGCGCAAACGCTTGTCCGCGTGTTCCTGCGCCAGGCGATTGCCGAAGGCTTTTTCCACGCTGATCTTCATCAGGGCAATTTGTTCGTCACGCCCGACGGTCGGATTGCCGCGATCGATTTCGGCATCATGGGCCGGATCAACCGGCAAGCGCGATTGTGGCTCGCTGAAATTCTTCACGGCCTGATCACGGGCAATTACCGGCGCGTGGCCGAGATTCACTTCGATGCGCAATATGTGCCGCCGCACCACAATGTCGGCGATTTCACGACAGCATTGCGCGCGGTGGGGGAGCCGATCCGCGGGGTTCCGGTCAAGGAAATCAGCGTTGGCGGGATGCTCGACGGGCTGTTTGCAATCACGCGCGAATTCGACATGCCGACACAGCCGCATCTGCTGCTGTTGCAAAAGACGATGGTGATGGTCGAAGGCGTGGCATCGAGCCTCGATCCTGACATCAACATGTGGGAAGTCGCCGCCCCCTATGTCGAAGAGTGGATCCGCGACGAGCTTGGCCCCGAAGCGGTGATCGCAACAGCGGTCCAGCGTGGTCTGAAAACGCTTGCCGACCTGCCAGACCTCATTCGGCGGATCGAGGCGCTTGTTCCCAAGCCCGGGGCAGCACCCCCGCCCCCGCCGCTTCCTGTGGTGGCGCAGGTGTCGATGGCGTCGTCGAAACCGATTGCCTATGCCGCGTTCATCGCACTTGGCGCTGCGGCTGCGACGGCAATTGCCTCTTTCGTATAACGATTGGCTGGGGCGGCAGGATTCGAACCTGCGCATGCCGGTACCAAAAACCAGTGCCTTACCGCTTGGCTACGCCCCAATATCGAAGTGCCGGGGCATTAGCCGCAGCTTCTGCCTGTTGCAACCGATCCGTCACGCAGAAGGATTCGCGGTTGCGTGACACAAAGAAGGCTCTAGGTTCGCGACCAGAAAATAGTTCCGGGGAGTAAGTTATGAATTTTGACCGCGTCAAATCGATCGACGCCATTCTCGCTGCGGCGGAGAAAAAGTCATTGCACCGAACGCTTGGTGCGTTTCAGCTGACATTGTTCGGGATCGGCTGCGTCATCGGCACCGGCATTTTCGTTCTGACAGCAGCAGGCGCGCAAAAGGCTGGCCCGGGGCTGATGCTCGCGTTCGCGATTGCCGGCGCCATCTGCATTGTTGCTGCGCTGTGCTACGCCGAGATCGCGTCGATGCTGCCTGTTGCGGGTTCGGCCTACACCTATACGTATTCGGTGATGGGCGAAGTGCTGGCGTGGAGCGTCGGCTGGGCGCTGGTGCTCGAATATGCCGTTGCTGCAAGTGCGGTTGCAGTCGGCTGGTCAGGATATTTCAGCGGAACGATCCTGCAGGAATTTTTCGGGGTCCAGTTGCCTGCGTGGCTTGCGGCCGGTCCGCTGGCGCTCGGTGGCGCACCCGGCGGATTCATCAATCTGCCTGCTGTCATCATCGCGGGGCTGGTTACGTGGTTGCTGATGATCGGCACCAGCGAATCAGCCAAGTTCAACGCAATCCTTGTGGCCATCAAGGTAACGGCTCTCACCGCGTTCATCGTCCTGACATTGCCCATGGCAGAAATGGCGAACTTCAACCCATTCCTTCCTGCTGGCGTGTTCGGCGGCTTCGGATCGGGCGTGGGTGCCGTCGGGGCTGCCGCAACGATCTTTTTTGCCTATGTCGGCTTCGATGCGGTTTCGACGGCCGCTGAAGAAACGAAAAATCCCCAGCGGAACGTGCCGATCGGCCTGATCGGTTCGCTTGGATTTTGCACTATATTCTACATTCTTGTCGCGGCAGGCGCCGTCGGCACGATCGGCGGACAGCCAATTATGGGTCCAAACGGCGTCCCCTTTCCCGCAGGTTCAGAAGAACTCGCGCGGCAATGCGCACTGCCGCAATATGCCGAGATGCTGGTGTGTTCGAACGAAGCACTGGCGCACGTGCTGCGGCAGATCGGATTCGGCACGATCGGCAACCTGCTCGGTATTGCGGCGTTCGTTGCACTGCCTTCGGTGATCCTGGTGCTGCTGTTCGGCCAGACACGCATCTTCTTTGTCATGTCGCGCGATGGCCTGTTGCCGCCGGTGCTGTCGAAAATCCATCCCAAGTGGAAAACACCTTACGTCGTCACTGCGATTACAGGTGCCGTCGTGGCGTTTGCAGCGGCGTTCCTGCCCGTCGGCGCGCTTGCCGATATCGCCAACGCCGGGACGCTTTACGCCTTCATGATGGTCGCGATCGCCGTCATGATGCTCCGCAAGACCGAGCCGACGCGGACGCGCAGCTTCAAGACCCCGATGCTGTGGCTGGTCGGCCCGCTGACCATCGCAGGCTGCATCTTCCTGTTCCTCAACCTGCCATTCGAGGCGATGATCGTGCTGCCGCTTTGGGCGGCGTTCGGTATGATCATCTATTATGCCTACGGCCGCCGGGCGAGCCATGTGGGGCGCGGCCTCAACGAAGTCCATGAACTCGATCCCGACGCACCGCCATCGCCGGTTCCCCCGGTGATCTGACGGGCATAGCTCCGGCTCGGCGATTATCAGCCGAGCCGGGCTTCCACCAATGCCTTCAAATCGCCTTCGGGGCGGGGGCCGTAATGGCCGATGCACTCTGCGGCGCAAACGGCACCCATGACGAGGCTGTCATGCAGCGACCGTCCTTCGATCTGGCCTGCGATGAAGCCGCTGGTGAAAGTATCGCCCGCGCCTGTCGTATCGACGATCCTGGCGATCGGTTCGGCGTTCACATCAGCGCGTTCGCCATCCTGGATCGCCATGGCACCGTTCGCGCCGCGCGTGACGACGAGCGTCGGCACCTTTGCCGCGAGCGTAGCAACAGCGGCCTCGAAATCGTCGGTCTGCATCAGCGCGGCAACCTCTTCATCGTTGCAGAACAGCACGTCGATCGTGCCGTCTTCGATCAGCCCGATAAAATCATCGCGGTACATGCCCATGAGGTAAAGCGCAGACAGCGCGAAAAACACTTTGCACCCGCCGCGTTTTGCCGCCGCCATCGCGCGCTTGATCGCGACCTGCGGTTCGGGCGCGTCCCACAGATAGCCTTCGATGATCAGATATTGAGCCTGCTCGATCATCGCCTCGTCGATGGCCGATGCCGGCAGATTATGCGCCATTGCCAGCGCGGTGTTCATCGTCCGCTCGCCATCGGGCGCAATCAGGATCAGGCATCGCGCGGTTGGCGGCGGCCCGGGCAATGCGGGCACATCGAAGGTGATGCCGGTTGCGCGCATGTCGTGGGTGAATACCTCGCCAAGCTGATCGTCGGCTACCTGACCGATGAATGCGCAACGGTGGCCCAGCCCTGCCAGCCCCGCGAGCGAATTGGCCGCCGACCCGCCCGAAATCTCTCGCGCCGGTCCCATCGCGGCATAGAGTTCTACCGCGCGACTGCCGTCGATGAGCTGCATCCCGCCCTTCGTCAGCCCCTGGCTCGCCAGAAAGGCTTCGTCGCAATTGGCAAGAACATCGACGATCGCATTGCCAATGGCGACGACTGAGGGCGTTGAGGACACTGGCATGCTCCGGGTGTGTGAAAAGACGCGTCCGCCTAGCGATGTGTATGCGCAAACGCTAGGGGCAGACGATGATCCGCGCGCTGGCTGCCAGTTTCGAACAATTGACCGATCGGGCGATCTTGCGCGTGCTCGCCAAATCGCTCGCGATCACGCTGGCGATGACAGCCGCACTTGCGGTCCTTGCAAGCTATGGCAGCGCTGCGCTTTTGAGGCGCTTGGTCGATATTCAATCTCAAGACACCGGTTACCAAATTGCCGAAGGCGTATTGGGCGCGCTGATTGCAATCGCGATTTTGGTCTTTGGCTTTCGGTTGATCGCAATCCCGATCATCGGCTTTTTCGCAGACGAGGTGGTGGCGGCAGTCGAGGCACGCCACTATCCCGACGCTGCCGACCGCGCACGGCCTGTCACGCTTGCCTTGTCTCTTCGTCTGGCGACAGGATCGGTTGGGCGGCTGCTGCTGTTCAACCTGATCGCTTTGCCCGGCTATATCCTGCTCGCGGTAACCGGGGTCGGCACCATCCTGCTGTTCGGGCTGGTCAACGCGTTGCTGCTCGGACGAGACCTTGGCGAGATGGTCGCGGTCCGGCATCTCGACGCGCAAGGCCGTGCAGCGTGGCTGCGCGCGACACGGGTTGAGCGGTTGATGCTTGGCAGCATCGCTACGGGCCTGTTTCTGATCCCCTTGATCAACCTGATCGCACCCGTCATTGGAGCAGCGATGGCCACGCATCTGTTTCACGACAAAGTTTCAAGGAACGCACGCGCATGAAGCCCGGTATTCCTGCCCTTATCCTGATGTTCATAGTGTCGGCTTGCAGTGCCGCGCCGCAAACCGACGCGCGCAAGCCAAAGCCGATCGCGCCGCCGCCGCCGATGTCACGCACGATGACCGGGCTAGACGGCGTCATCGGGCGCAATGCCCGCGCGCTGACACAGATATTCGGAGCGGCATCGCAGGACGTGTTCGAAGCCGATGCCCGGCGCCTGCAATTTGCAGGGACCGCCTGTATTCTCGACGCTTATCTATATCCGCCAGCGGCAGGGAAAGAGGCTGTCGTCACCTATATCGACGCGCGCACCCCTGAAGGTCGCCCCGCCGAGCGCGCAAGCTGTGTCAGCGCATTGTCCAAGGGAAAATAGCGCTTAGTCTTCCTGTGAGATCGTCACGCGCAGGCCATCGAGCGCGTCGGTGAACGGGATCTGGCATGACAACCGCGAATTGGCATCGCGATGCGCCGAACTGTCGAGCAGATCGTTTTCGTCCTCGCTCATCGGCGCGACCATGGACACCACCGCCGCATCGACATGGACGTGGCACGTTGCGCACGAGCAACACCCGCCGCACAATGCCAGCAATTCGTCAAAGCCTGCATCGCGGATGATTTCCATGACCGAAAGACCCGTTTGAGCCTCGACTTCCTTTTCCGTGCCATCGCGCGTTACGACAATCAGCTTCGCCATCGTGATTCCCTGCCAAAAACCCGCCACCGGGGCTGTTCGAGCGGGTCGCTAGCCGCCATGGCGGGCCAAATCAAGCTGGCGGATTGGGGAGGCGGACATGGGATTGACGGCAGAACAGCTTAAGGTCGGGCTCGATGCGCTTGCGAAGATCGAGCCACGCTATGCGCCCATTCTGGCGGCGGTCGGGTACCCCGAGCCGCGGATGCGAGATCGTGGTTATGAAACGCTGCTACGCACGATCGTGGGCCAGCAGGTGAGCTTCAAAGCGGCAGACGCCGTCTGGGCCAAGCTCGCGGCGCATCGCGGCGACCTTACCGACCCGCAATCGATCCTGTCCGCCGATTTCGATGAACTGCGCGCGTGCGGACTGTCGCGGCAAAAGCAAGGCTATGCCCGCAGCCTTGCGCAACTGATCGCCGATGGCGAACTGCCGATCATGAATCTGCCCACCGATGACGAAGAGGCGATTGCGCTGCTGACGCAGGTGAAAGGCATCGGACGCTGGTCGGCGGAGATATATCTGCTGTTTGCAGAAGGCCGGCCGGACATCTGGCCCGCCGGAGACCTGGCTGTGCAGATCGCGGTGGGGCGCTTGCTAGCGATGGACGAACGCCCCAGCGAAAAGGCGATCCGCGCGATTGCCGAAAGCTGGCGCCCGCATCGCGGCGCGGCGGCGGTGTTCGCGTGGCATTTCTATTCGACGCCGGGGATTTGATTGACGTTAACGTCAACCGGTCTTATCTTGCTTCCACCACCTCAGGAGAGTCGTCCGATGAACCTCGAATTCAGCCCCGAAGAACTCGCATTCCAGCAGGAAGTGCGCAGCTTCATTGCCGAAAACTATCCCGAACATCTTCGCGGCAAACAGGATGAGGGTGAGGAGCTTTCGAAGGAAGATTTTCTCTCGTGGCACCGCGTGTTGCACGCCAAGGGCTGGGTCGCGCCGGCATGGCCGGTGGAATATGGCGGACCGGCTGGACCGCGACGCAGCGCTTCATCTGGTCCGAAGAAACGGCAGCCGCAGACTGTATCCGGCTGATGCCATTCGGGCTCGGGATGGTTGGCCCGGTAATCTACACTTTCGGTACGCCCGAACAGAAAGCGCAGTTTCTGCCGCGCATCCTTTCGGGCGAGGATTGGTGGTGCCAGGGCTATTCGGAACCGGGTGCGGGTTCGGACCTTGCTTCGCTCCGGACAATGGCCGTCCGGGATGGCGATCATTACGTCGTCAATGGCCAGAAGACGTGGACGACGATGGCGCAGCACGCCGATTGGGGCTTTTTCCTCGTTCGCACCGACAAGGATGTGAAAGCGCAGGAGGGCATTTCATTCCTCCTCATCGACATGAAAACGCCGGGGATTAGCGTGCGCCCGATCATCACGCTGGGCGGCGAACATGAAGTCAATGAAGTCTGGCTCGAGGATGTTCGCGTGCCGATGTCGCAGCGCGTTTACGAGGAAAATAAGGGCTGGACATGCGCCAAGTTCCTTCTTGCGCACGAACGCACCGGGATCGCAGGCGTCGCGTCGTCGAAGCGCGGCGTGGAAAAGATCAAGTCGATCGCGCGCACTGAGACAGATGGTGATCGTCCGCTGCTCGCCAACCCGTTTTTCAAGCGCAAGATCGCCGATCTCGAAATCGACTTGACCGCGCTCGAATTCACCGAATTGCGCAGTCTGGCAGGCGAAAGTGCGGGGAAGGGCCCCGGACCTGAGTCCTCGCTGCTCAAGATCAAGGGTTCGGAAATCCAGCAGCGGCTGACCGAGCTCGCGCTCGAAGCGGTCGGCCATTATGGCGCGCCCTATTTCCGCGGGTTCGGAGAAGGTGACAACGAACACCCGATCGGCCCTGACTACGCCCATCGCACCGCGCCGACCTATTTCAACGCGCGCAAGACGACGATCTATGGCGGGTCGAACGAAATTCAGCGCAACATCATCGCGAAGATGGTTTTGGGGCTGTAACCGAATATTCCCCTCCCGCCTGCGGGAGGGGTTAGGGGTGGGCCTCTGTCCCACTCACCCACCCCCAACCCGCCTCGAACGCAAGGCGGGGGTATCCAATAGAGAGAGACCATGGATTTCACCTACACCGAAACGCAGGACATGATCCGCGACACGCTATCGCGCTTTTTGGCCGATACGTATGATTTCGACAAACGCCAGAAAATGATTGCAAGTGACGCCGGGCGCGATCCCGGGGTGTGGCAGGCGCTCGCACAGGAACTGGGAATGCTCGGCGCGGCGTTTGCCGAAGATCATGGCGGTCTTGGTGGCGGTCATCTCGAAAACGCGCTGATCATGGAAGAGATGGGCAAGGTCATTGCCATCGAGCCGTACCTGCAGACGGTCGTGATCGGCGGCGGCGCGCTGAAGGCGGCAGGTGGCGCGATGGCCGATGCCGTCATCCCCGAAATCGTCGCGGGCAACGTCATCATCGCGTTTGCCTATGCCGAGCCGCAGGGGCGTTATGACCTTGCCAATTTGCGCACGACCGCGAAGGCCGATGGCGCTGGCTATGTGCTTAATGGGCACAAGAGCGTCGTTTATGCCGCACCCTGGGCCACACACCTGCTCGTCACGGCACGCACCGGCGGCGGGCACCGTGAGCGCGAAGGCGTCGAGCTGTTCCTGCTCGACGCGAAATCGCCCGGCATCGTGCGGCGGGATTACCCGACCGTCGACGGCTTCCGCGCGTCCGAAATCTACTTCGAAAATGCTGCGATTCCCGGTGATGCACTGGTTGCGGGCGGAATCGACCTCATCGAACGCATCGTTGATGAAGCGACCGTGGCGGTCTGCGCCGAAGCGCGCGGTGTTGGCCTGAAGCTTCACCAGGGTACGCTCGATTATGCGCGGCAGCGCCAGCAGTTTGGCCAGCCGATTGCGCGCTTCCAAGTGCTCCAGCACCGGATGGTCGATATGTTCATGGAGGTCGAACAGATCGCTTCGATGACGCTGATGGCGACTTTGAAGCTTGACCTGCCCCCCGCCGAACGCATGGCGGCTGTTTCGGCGTGCAAGGCAAAGACCACGCGCGCGATCAAATTTACCGGGCAGAACGCAATTCAGACGCATGGCGGCATCGGCATTACGCAAGAATTGGCGATCGGCCATTATTTCAAGCGCGCGACGATGATCGAGGGACAATTCGGATCGGCCGATCATCATCTTGATCGGTATGAGCAGATTACGCTTGCCGAGTGATCGCCTATCGCGAACCGCAGCTTGACGATGCAGACGCGCTTGCGGTGCTGGCGCGTGAGACATTCGATGAAGCATTCGGGCGTCTGTATCAGCCCGACGACCTTGCAGCCTTCTACGCCGAATGGAAGACGCCCGAGGCCTTTGCCGGATGGATCGCCGATCCGCGCGTCGGGATTCTGGTTGCCTATGACGGCAACACGCCAATCGGCTATGCGATGACGGGCGTGGACATCAAGATCGATTACGATCCTTCGCCGCGTACTGCGATCGAACTGAAACAGCTTTACATCCGGTCGAGCCACCATGGCGCAGGCGTAGCGCACCGGTTCATGGACTGGGTTCTGGCGAAAGCCCAAGCCACTGCCGCCGACGAAATCGTGTTGAGCGTGTACAGTGAAAACCCGCGCGGGATCGCATTTTACCACAAGCACGGGTTCGCGAAGGTGGCCGATACGATTTTCATCGTCGGCAAGCAGGTCGATGCCGAATATCTGTTCGTGAAACAACTTTAGTCGATCAGGCCAAATGCACTGGCCAGGTGTGCTCATGCTGAGGAGGAGCTGAGCGTGAGGAAGGCCCGTCTCGAGCCACCGCACATTTATCCTTCGAGACAGCGTTGCAACAGACTCAACGGCTCCTCACGATGAGTAGGAGATCGGGAATACTCGCACCAAAGGATGCTCCATGGCAAGGCTGACGCAAGGCAAGGCAAGCCGCACCGCCCGGTGGACGGCCGCGATCCGGCATCGTCATGCCGCAGGCGGGATGCGGCCGCTTGTGTATGAGGATCGCTTTGCCAAGCTGTTTCTCGATGTTGGCAGCCTGCTGATCGC
>JANPIQ010000193.1:0-9284 GCA_031425075.1 Sphingomonadales bacterium | reverse complement strand
GAGGATCGCGGACATCGTGGAGCGTCCGACCGAGCCGCGCGGCGGCATCGGCAATCTGCGGCTGATCGCGCAACCGGGCGTGAAGCCCTGACGCAACATCGAGGCCTGCCTCAAGCGCCGCCACGACATCGGAGACCATCTGCGGCGTCATCGCCCCGCCTGCCCATGCAATGCCCAGGATCAGCGTCTTCGCGCCAGCCACCTTCGCCGAGACGAAGTCCGTGCGAGGAAGATCGAGCGTCAACGGCGAGCTGTCATGCCGATACTCACCGACACATAAGTCGCGGCGAAACTGCGCCAGCCCGCGCGATGTCTTGATGTCAGCCGGGTGATCGGCAGCGCCGATATAGAGAAGGTAGGGCGACGCAATCATGCGATCACGCTAGCCGAGCGCTGCCACCTCGCGCAACACACGTTCCGCAAGTTCGGGGCGGCAGATCAGCAGGTCGGGCACATAAGTGTCAGCATTATTATACCGCATCGGCGATCCATCGACGCGGCTGACGTGCAGCCCGGCCGCCTGCGCAACCGCGACAGGCGCACAATTGTCCCATTCATATTGCCCGCCGGTATGGAGGTAGATGTCGGCCTCTCCGCGCAGCACTGCCATTGCTTTCGCCCCTGCCGACCCCATCGGGAGCAGTTCGGCACCGAGCGCAGCGGCCACCGCGAGGGCCTCCTTCGCAGGCCTGGTGCGGCTGACGAGCATCCGCAATGGCGTGTTCGCAGGCGCGAGCGGCTGCGGTGTATCCGAAGTCAAGGTCAGCCCGAGTCCGGGGAGGGCCACTGCGCCCACAGCCGCCGCGCCATCGACTGCTAGCGCAACATGGATTGCCCAATCATCGCGCTTTTCCGAATATTCGCGCGTTCCGTCGAGCGGATCGATAACCCACAGCCGCGACCGCCCGATCCGGTACCCGCTGTCCTGTTCTTCCTCGCACAGGATCGCATCATCGGGCCGCGCCGCGCGCAATGCCTGCATCAGGAACGCATTGCCGCACGCGTCACCCGCCTTGCCGAGATCGGCCCCGGTGAGCCCGAGTTCCGATTGGAGCGCGAGCACCAGTCTGCCCGCCTCTGTCGCCAGCCGTCCGGCCAGCATCGCATCGGTGTCACTCACCCCAGCAGCCTTTCGACGATCAGATCGGCAGCCTCTTGCGGCGACATGACCGTCGTGTCGATGCGGATTTCAGGGCTTTGCGGCGCTTCGTAGGGGCTGTCGATTCCGGTGAAATTCTTGAGCGCGCCCGCACGTGCCTTTTTGTAAAGCCCCTTCACGTCGCGCGCTTCGGCTTCGGCAAGCGGCGTATCGACGAAAATCTCCATAAACTCGCCTTCGGGAATCATGCCGCGCACCAGCTCGCGTTCTGCGGCAAAAGGCGAAATGAACGCGGTGATGACGATCAGCCCAGCATCGGTCATCAGCCGGGCCACCTCGCCGACGCGACGGATATTCTCGATCCGGTCGGCCTCGGTAAACCCCAGATCCTTATTGAGGCCGTGCCGCACATTATCGCCATCGAGCAAAAACGTGTGCCGGTTCATCCGGTGCAGCTTTTTCTCGACCAGATTGGCGATCGTCGATTTTCCCGATCCTGATAGCCCGGTGAACCAGAGCAGCGCCGGTTTCTGGTTCTTCAGATCGGCGCGCGCCTCGCGGGCAATGTCGCTTGCCTGCCAATGAACGTTCTGCGCGCGCCTCAAGGAAAAGTTGATCATCCCCGCCGCGACGGTCGCGTTGGTCATCTTGTCGATCAGGATGAAGCCGCCCAATGTGCGGTTTTCGGCATAGGCTTCGAACACGATTGGCCGATCGGTCGCGATCTCGGCAACGCCAATCGCGTTCAAGTCGAGCGTCTTTGCCGCCATATGCTCGAGCGTGTTGACGTTGACGGCATATTTGGGTGGCTGCACCGTTGCAGTCACTGTCTGCGTCGCAAGCTTGAGCCAGTAACCGCGCCCCGGGATCAGCGGCTCATCGGCCATCCAGACGATGCTCGCCTCGAACCGGTCGGCGGCTTCGGGCGGTGCTTCGGCAACCGCTATCACATTGCCGCGCGAACAATCGACCTCATCGGCAAGCGTCAACGTGACCGATTGGCCTGCGACCGCCGCATCGAGATCGCCGTCGAACGTCACGATTCGCGACACGCTGCTGGTCCGCCCCGACGGCAGGATGCGCACCGCATTGCCGACCGCGACCTGCCCGCTCGCCACCTGACCTGCAAAGCCGCGGAAATCGAGATCGGGGCGGTTGACCCATTGCACCGGCAAGCGGAACGGCTGGGCCAAATCGGTAACGGCGATCACCTCGACAGTTTCGAGATGACCCATCAACGTCGGCCCGCTATACCACGGGGTGTTGCCCGACAGTGCGGTGATGTTGTCGCCCTTGAACCCCGAGATCGGGATCGCAGTGAAGCGCGATATCCCAATCTCATTAGCGAACGCACGATAGCTCAGCAGGATGCGGTTGAAGACCGCCTCGTCATAATCGACCAGATCCATCTTGTTGACCGCGAGCACGACGTTGCGAATGCCCAGAAGCTGCGCAAGATAGCTATGCCGCCGCGTCTGCGTCAACACGCCCTTGCGCGCATCGATCAGGATCACGGCAAGGTCGGCAGTCGACGCGCCCGTCACCATGTTGCGGGTATATTGTTCGTGCCCCGGGCAATCGGCGACGATGAACTTGCGCTTTTCGGTCGCGAAGAACCGGTAGGCAACATCGATCGTGATTCCCTGTTCGCGCTCAGCGGCCAGCCCATCGACGAGCAGCGCAAAATCGATTTCTTGACCCTGCGTGCCGACACGTTTGCTGTCGGCTTCGAGCGCGGCGAGCTGATCCTCGAAAATCATCTTCGAATCGTAAAGCAGCCGCCCGATCAGCGTCGATTTGCCGTCATCGACCGACCCGCAGGTGATGAAGCGCAACAGGCTCTTGCGCTCATGGCCGGCAAGATAGGCCTCGATGTCGTCGGCGATCAGGGCGTCGGTCTGGTAAGCCGGGGAAGCCATCAGAAATACCCCTCCGCCTTCTTCTTCTCCATGCTCGCATCGCCGCCATCCTTGTCGATGACGCGGCCCTGGCGTTCGGACGTCGTGGTCAGCAGCATTTCCTGGATGACATCGTTCAATGTCGTCGCCTCGCTTTCGACAGCGCCTGTCAGCGGGAAGCATCCCAGCGTGCGGAACCGCACCGAGCGTTCGACGATTTCGGGCCTCGACCCCATCACCGCCTCGAGCCGTTCGATATCATCGGCCATGAACAGCTGCCCTTGATATTCGTAGGTCGGGCGGCGCGCGCTGAAGTAAAGCGGGACAATCTCGATCCTGTTGAGCCGGATATATTGCCAGATATCGAGCTCGGTCCAGTTCGAGATCGGGAAGATGCGGATGCTTTCCCCCTTCGCTTTCTTCGCATTGTAGAGGTTCCACAGCTCGGGCCGCTGGTTCTTGGGGTCCCACGCATGGCTTGAGGTGCGAAACGAGAAAATGCGTTCTTTGGCGCGGCTTTTTTCCTCGTCGCGCCGCGCGCCGCCGAAGGCCGCGTCGAACCCGTAATGGTCGAGCGCCTGCTTCAGCCCTTGCGTCTTCCACATATCAGTGTGGAGCGGGCCGTGATCGAACGGGTTGATCGCCTGCGCCTTCGCCTCGGGGTTCTGCCAGACATGCAGTTCCATCCCGGCATCGCTCGCCGCCTTTTCGCGCAAGCCATACATGTCCTTGAATTTCCACGTCGTATCGACATGGAGCAGCGGGAATGGCGGCGACGAGGGATAAAACGCCTTTCGCGCCAGATGCAGCATCACCGCCGAATCCTTGCCGATCGAATAGAGCATCACCGGGCGGTCGGCCTCGGCCACCACTTCGCGCAGGATGTGGATGCTTTCGGCTTCGAGCCGGTCGAGATGGCTAAGCGTCGTCATGGCAGAGCTGCGCAGTGTCGGATCGCGCGGCGTCTTGCAAACAAGTCATTCTATGCCCCCCGGTAGCGCGTTCGGTGTTTGTGATTGTCGGCGTGTGCGCGCGCTGCCATGCGAGACGATGATGACATCTCGGCGACTCCTTGGGCCTGCGGTTCCGCCTGCGGTCAAATTCGTGCTTGCCGTCATGGTCGCAAACGCGGTCGGGTTCGGAATCATCATTCCGGTAACCCCCGCGCTTGTCATGGAATTGAGCGGGCAGGGCGTGTCGGAAGCGACCGCGATCGGCGGCTGGCTGGCGTTTATTTATGCCATTGCCCAGTTTTTATTCTCGCCATTGATGGGCAATCTGTCGGACAGATGGGGGCGTCGGCCCGTCCTGCTTGCCAGTGTTGGCGGATTTGCCGTCGATTTCCTCGTGCTCGCGCTTGCCCCCAGCCTGGTCTGGCTGTTTGCGATTCGGTTTTTCGCCGGGATTTTCGGCGCGAGCAATGCGCCCGCGCAGTCGGTTATCGCCGATGTGACACCGCCTGAACATCGCGCGCGGATGTACGGGCTGATCGGGGCTGCGTTCGGCCTTGGATTTGCTCTGGGCCCGGCAATCGGCGGGCTGCTTGGCGGATTCGGCCCACGCGTGCCCTTTTTTGTTGCGGCGGGCCTATTGGCGATTGCGTTTGTCTATGGCTGGGCCAAGCTGCCCGAAACGCTGGCGCCCGAAAACCGGCGCAGCTTCGACTGGCGGCGCGCCAACCCGGTGGGGGCATTCCTTGAGGCGCGGAAGCTGTCAGGGCTTGGCGCAATCGCGACCGTATATTTTCTGTGGCAGTTGGCGACGCTCGTCTATCCGATGACGTGGAGTTACTTCACCATCGCGCGTTACGGCTGGTCCCAATCGGTGGTGGGGCTGTCTCTGGCCGGGGTCGGGCTGGCAATGGTGTTCATGCAAACGATCATCCTTCCCATCGCGGTCGCGCGCTGGGGCGAACGCGGTACTGCGGTGCGCGGCATCATCGGCGCATCATTGTCTATGCTTGGCTTTGCAGCTGCAACGCAAGGCTGGATGGTGTTTGCGCTGTTCCCGCTGATGGCAACGCAATCTCTGGTCCATGCCAACCTCACCTCAATGATGACGCGCCGCGCCGACGCCACGACGCAAGGCGAAGTGCAGGGGTTCGCTTCGGCGGTGATGGCAGTCGGATCGCTGATCGCGCCATTGCTCTACAATCCGCTCCAGGCGTGGTTCACAGGGTCATCTGCACCCGCAAACATTCCCGGCATTGCTTACCTAGTCGCCGGATGCATCGGTTTTGCCTGCCTGCCGATCCTGTTCGCGATGCCACGCGCCAGGGCTTAGCGATTGGCAAGTTCGGCGATCCGGTTTTCGACGCGATCGCCCATCGCCGCCGCAAATTCCGGGCGCGCCGCCGCTGCCCGGCCATGGATCGCAGCATCGGCCCACGCCGCATCGATGATTTCGGCGATCTCGACCGCACTCAACGCCTGAAATTCGAAATCGCAGCCCAGCGCAGCTTGCGACACCGCCCGCCCCGCCAGCTTTTTTTCGAGATCGTACCACGCGATGATCTGCGGCAGCCCTGTCAAAAGGCAGCTCGACACAAACCCCTGCCCGCCATGCGACAGCGCCAGTCGCGACCGGGCTGCGATGTGTGCGAACGGCAACGGGTGCTTTTCGAAGGCAAAGCCAAACCTGCCGAACGCCGCCAGATGATCGCGCGTGGGATGGGGAACATGAATGCGCACCGTGCGGCCGCTGCGCGCAAGCCCGTCCCAGAGCGGCGCGTCGGCGGGGGCAAGATGGTAGAAATAGACAAACACCTCTTGTCCGTCGGGATTGGCCGCAATGCCGGTGTCAAGGCCGATTATCGGCGCGCACAGCGGCTGCGAACGGCTGTCACGATAGGGATCGAGCAGGGCAAAGCTGCCGATGGCTTGATGATCGGCGGCAAATAATGCGGGGAGCGATGCCAGTGGCTCGCGCCCCGCGGCACGCAAATCGGCATCGGCAATATCGAGCAATTCGGCCTCATCGAGCGCTGGCTGTCCGCGGGCAAGCGCCGGAAACGCCGCCAGACCGGCAGCAGGACAAGAAAAGCCATTGCCGTTGACCACGGTTTCGATCCTGCCGCGCGCCGCCGCTAGCAAAGCGGGGGCAAAATTGGCGACCACAAGGTCTGGCTGCAACTGCGCCAGGATCGAATCCCATCCTGCGATCATTGCAGCGAGCGCGCCGGGGCGGTCGAGCCCCACGCGCCCCAGAATATCTCCCATCGAAACCGATGGCGTTGCATAATGCCGCGATTGCCCGATCAGCAGCCGGGGCCATACAGGTGCCTGCCACAGCCCGATGCGGCGGTCATGATCGAGCCCTGCTGCATCGATCTGCTGCAGTGCAAAATGCACCTCATGCCGTTCTGCCAGCAATCGCTGTGCGATGATCTGCATGACATTGACGTGGCCGCGATTGGCCCCCAGTTCCCAGCCGATCAGGACGCGCGCCATCGCAGCGTCAAATGCCGCCGTCTGTGGTTTGGTGACCCAAACTGTTCAACGCCGCGACGAGCGCATCGGCGCAGCCATCGAGCAGCGCGGGATCGGTCGCACGGATCACGAAATTAGCGCCAACCTTGCCCTCGCGGAAAAACGGGTAGCTGCCGATCTGGGTTCCGGGATGCGCTTTTTCGGTTGCCGCGAGCATTTCGGAAATCTCGCTTTCGGGCACCCAGCAGCCGATGCTGCGCGATATCAGCGGCTTGCCGCCCTCCAGGCTGCCGGTCAGCGCATCGAGCATGCCTGCGGTAATGTGCGGCACGCCTGCCATGATGAAGATATTGCCATGACAGATCCCCGGAGCGCCCGACATGCGGTTGGGGATCAGATCGGCACCGTCAGGCACCCGCGCCATCCGCATCCGCGCCTCGCTCACCCCGCCGCGCGTCTCATAATAGTTTTCGAGAACGGCAACCGCCTGTGGGTGGTGCACCACCGCGACGCCCAGCGCCTTTGCGATCGCATCAACGGTGATGTCATCATGCGTCGGCCCGATGCCGCCTGTCGTGAACAGATAGTCGTTGCGGGCGCGCAACGCATTGACCGCCTCGACGATCGCATCCTCGATATCGGGGACGACGCGGACTTCGGCGAGGCGGATGCCCTGCAGATTGAGCCACAAGGCAATCTGCGCGACATTCTTGTCCTGCGTCCGCCCGGACAGGATTTCATCGCCGATGATGCAAAGCGCGGCGGTCCAGATGCGGTCTGTTGTCATGCGCCTGCCCCTAGCAGAATGGCGGGACTCGCCAAGCAGGTTTCGGCGCGCTAGCCTTATGTAATGGGGATGATGATCAGCAACGCGCTTGCGAGCGTGAGCGTCGCCATTGCCACAACCGCTGTTGCCCAATCGATATTGGTGCCCGCGCCACGACGCGCCGATCCCACCCATTTCAACTGTGTCGTTCGACTTTCGACTGGTGGCGGCAGATATTATGCCGGGCGCCAGCTCGATGCCGCCGGTCAGTTCATATCCGAGACCGGCCAATGGGTCGAAGGACCGCCTGGCGAGACGCACAAACATCTGCAGGTCTCGGTGCAATGGCATGCCGAGAACGGAAGAATGACGTTCGGCACAGGAACCGCCAATTTTTTCTTCGACACCGACCGCAGTTGGTCATCTCCGATCAAGATTGAATTTCGGTCCGAGGGCAAGCCCGCTTTGACGCTCGATGCCGGTGCCGGAGGTTCGAACGCGATGGCGGTCACGGCCTATGTTCAGCTGGAGACGCTGATCGCAGCGGCTGCCAAGGCCGACGCGCTTGGCTGGACGATCAGTGGTCCGACTGAAAAGCGGAAGAAAGGTTCGCCGATTATCGGGCGATATTCCATGGCTGCCTTGCGTGAGGCCGAAGCCGCGATGCCGGTGCTAATCGCGCGGTTCGATGCGATGCAGGCAGATTATCGGACCAGCTGCAATATGCTCGGGTGAGCCGGTCTCGCAAAAGCGCGCTGAACTGCTATATGCGCAGGCTATGACTCAGTACCAGACCGTGACCGCCGATACTCCGCACAGCCGCAATGGCGTGATCAAGCTCCATGGGCCCGAAGGATTCGAAGGGATGCGCAAGGCGGGGCATCTGTCCGCCACTATCCTCGACATGCTGGTCGATTTCATCGTTCCCGGCGTGACGACCGAGGCTATCGACGATTTTGTCCGCGAACAGACGCTGGCATCGGGCGCGATCCCCGCCACGCTGGGTTATCGCGGTTACACGCACAGTTGCTGCACCTCGGTCAACCATGTGGTGTGTCACGGAATTCCCGGCCCGCGAAAATTGCAGGCGGGCGATATCGTCAATGTCGATGTCACAAGCATTGTCGATGGCTGGCATGGCGATACCAACCGCACCTATCTGGTCGGCGATGTACCGATCAAGGCGCGGAGGCTCGTTGAAATCACTTATGAAGCGATGATGCTAGGCATCGAAGCGGCACGTCCTGGCAACCACCTGGGTGACGTTGGTGCCGCAATCCAGCGCTTTGCCGAACGCCATCGTTATGGCGTCGTCCGCGATTTCTGCGGCCATGGCATCGGGCGGCTGTTTCACGACGCGCCCGAAGTCGTGCATGCCGCCAAGCCCGGAACTGGCCCCGAACTCAAGCCCGGGATGTTTTTCACGATCGAGCCGATGATCAACATCGGGCGCGCCGATACAAAGGTTCTGGAGGATGGCTGGACGGCGGTCACGCGTGACCGTTTGCTTTCGGCGCAGTTCGAACATTCGATCGGCATCACCGAAACCGGATGCGAAATCTTCACCAAAAGCCCAGCTGGCCTCGATTTGCCGTTCCGATGAGGCTGACAGGCGGCATGGCAGTCGCGGCACTGGCAAGTGTTGTTGCGACTGCGCCATTGCACGCCCAGGCGGTCATCATCCGTGCAACCGGGCCCGATGCAACGCGGTTTCCTGTGGGGCAGGTGCTGGCCAAGGGCAGCATGATCGTTCTGCAACGCGGATCGGTGATCGGGCTGATCGACAAGGCAGGCGCGTGGGAATTGCGCGGCATCGTCACCACGCGGATCGGCAAGCGCCCGGTCGAAACATCGTCCCGGCTGCAAATGATCCAGGAACTCGTCAAAAAGCGCAAGCGGATCAAACGGCTCGCCGTCGTGGCGGCGCTACCTTCCGGGTCAAACGCGGACGGTGCAGGCACCGCACGCACGCGGACAGGTGCCGCACGGGGCGCATCGCCTGCATCCCCGCAGCGTCTGGGCATCGCGAAGCCACCGGCACGTGGGGCACCGGGCGCAGGAGATATGGCGGCGCAGGTCGATGCAGCATGGTG
>JANPIQ010000192.1:0-21466 GCA_031425075.1 Sphingomonadales bacterium | reverse complement strand
CGACCATCGGCAGCGGTGCGTTGGTTCCGGCATTGTTGACCAGGATATCGATGTCGCGCGCCTCGAGGCTTAAGGGGAAATTGGGGTCACAGATATCGGCAGCCCATGTCGCGATATCTGGGCGGGCAGCGGCGAATGCGGCAAGGCCAGCAGGGTCGCGCGCAATCGCGGTGACCTTGGCTCCGGCATCGGCGAGCGCTTCGGCAATCGCACGGCCCAGCCCCTTGCTCCCGCCGGTTACATAAGCGCTCCGGCCTTCCAAACCTTGCACCCAGACAGGCAATTCGTGGCGCATTTTGCCCCCTTTGCATTCGAAGTCATTTTGGCTAGCTTAGGTTGCGAAGCATGATTTTGCAAAGACGCAGGAGGGGCGTGTGGTCCGTTATCTGAAGACCGGTATCACCGAAGATGCCGCCGCCGAAGCCGATGCGCAGGTGCGCAAAACGGTCGAGGACATCATCACCGACATCAAGGTGCGCGGCGACGATGCGGTGCGCGACTGGTCGGCCAAGTTCGACAATTGGGCACCGGCAGATTTCCGGCTGTCGGAGGCGCAGATCGATACGGCTTATGCCGAACTGTCCGAACAGACGATCGAGGACATCCGCTTTGCGCAAACCCAAGTCCGGAACTTCGCGCAAATCCAGCGCGATGCGTTGCGCGATGTAGAGGTCGAAACGCTGCCGGGCGTGATCCTCGGGCACAAAAACCTCCCCGTGAATTCAGTCGGCTGCTATGTGCCGGGTGGCAAATATCCGCTCGTCGCGTCGGCGCATATGAGCGTGGTGACCGCGAAGGTGGCTGGCGTGAAGCGGATCGTTTCGGTTGCGCCCCCATTTGAAGGCAAGCCCAATCCCGCGATCGTCGTCGCGATGCACATGGCAGGCGCCGACGAGATTTACTGCGTCGGTGGCGTGCAGGCGGTCGCGGCGATGGCGCTCGGGACGGGGAGCATCGGCGCGGTCGATATGATCGTCGGCCCCGGCAACGCCTATGTCGCCGAAGCGAAGCGGCAATTGTTCGGGCGGATCGGGATCGACCTTCTGGCAGGGCCGACCGAGACGCTGGTGATCGCCGACGAAATCGGTGCCGATGGCGAGTTGTGCGCGGCCGATCTGCTCGGGCAGGCCGAACATGGCCCCAATTCGCCCGCGATCCTGCTGACCAATTCCGAAAAGCTGGCGCGCGATACGATGCGCGAGATCGAACGCCAGCTCACGATCCTGCCGACCGCCCCCATCGCGTCGAAGGCGTGGGCCGATTACGGTCAGGTCATCGTCTGTGATACGTACGAAGAAATGGTGCAGGTTGCCGACGAAATTGCGTCGGAGCACGTGCAGGTGATGACGCGCGACCCCGATTACTTCCTTGAGCATATGACCAATTACGGCGCGCTGTTTCTGGGCGCGCGCACCAACGTGTCGTATGGAGACAAGGTGATCGGCACCAACCACACGCTGCCGACGAAGAAAAATGCGCGCTTTACCGGCGGCTTGTGGGTCGGCAAGTTCATCAAGACCTGCACCTATCAGCGGGTGTTGACCGATGAGGCGAGCGTGATGATCGGGGAATATTGTTCACGGCTGTGTGCGATCGAAGGGTTTGCGGGCCACAAGGAACAGGCCGATATCCGCGTACGACGGTTGAGCGTGAAGGCCGCCGCGTGACGCGCCGCAGCGCAACTTCATACGACGTGGCGCGCGAAGCGGGCGTATCGCAATCGGCCGTATCGCGCTGTTTTTCGCCCGGGGCGAGCGTTTCCCCGCGCACCCGCGCCAAGGTGATGGCGGCGGCGCAGGAGCTTGGATATCATCCCAATGCGATTGCGCGCGGGATACGCACCCAGCGGTCGAATCTGGTGGCGATTATTATTTCGAACCTCACCAATCTTTATTACCCCGAGGTTCTGGCCGAACTCACGCAGCGGCTGTCGGTGCAGGGCATTCGCGTTCTGCTGTTCAGCCTCGCGGCCGAATCCGACGTCGATGAAGTGCTCGATCAGGTGTGGGAATTCCGCGTCGATGGCGCGATCGTCGCGGCGCGGCTGAGCCCGGCGCAGCTTGCAGGCTTCGAAGACCGCGGCGTCCCGGTGGTGCTTTACAACCGCGTCGGCGAGGGCGTGCCTGTCGCCAGCGTGTGCTGCGATTCGGTCACGGGCGAATCGGCGCTGGTCGATGGGCTGGTCGAGGCCGGGCATAGCGTGTTCGGCATCATCGCGGGGCCTGCCGATTCCTATGTGGGCAACGAACGCGTTGAATCGGCACGACGTCGGTTGCAGCAACTCAGCCGCGATCCGATCATCGTGCGCGGCAGCTTCGATTATGAAAGCGGCGACCGGGCGTTCAAGGAACTCTGGCGCGCAACATCGGGAAAACTCGACGCAATTATTTGCGCGAACGATTTGATGGCGATCGGCGCGATCGACAGCATCCGCATCAATGCCGGGCTTTTGGTGCCGCAGGATCTTTCTGTGGTCGGCTTCGATGGCGTCAGCCCCGCGCGCTGGCTTGCCTATCAGGTAACGACGATCCGTCAGCCTGTCCGCCGGATGACCGAGGCGGCGGTCGCGATGCTGATCGAGCGGATCGAAGCGCCCGACACGACGCCCGAACAGCGGCTGTTCGCAGGCGAATTGCTGACAGGGGCATCGGCGCGGCTGGGCTAATCGTGGACAGAAGCACGTAATAGGGGATTGCCGCATGACCAACCGCATCTTGACCACGCACGTCGGCTCGCTGCCGCGTTCGGAGGCCGTAACCGATCTCGTGTTCGCACAGGAACGCGGCGAAGCGATCGACATGGCCGCGTTCGACCGGGTAATCGGTGCAGCAGTCGATGACTGCGTGGCAAAACAGGTCGCGTCGGGCATCGATCTCGTCTCCGATGGCGAGATGTCGAAGATCAGTTACGCGACTTATATTAAGGATCGCATCACCGGCTTCGACGGCGATAGCCCGCGCACCCCGCCCGCCGATCTCGAGATGTTTCCGGGCTTCCTTGCGCGGCAAGCCAAGGGTGGCGGCACGCCGACCTATCGCCGCCCCAAATGCGTCGGGCCGGTTGCAATCAAATCGATGGAACCGCTCGAGGCCGATCTTGCACATATGACGGCCGCGGCGGTCGCTCACCGCCCGGTCGGCGGGTTCATGAATGCCGCCTCGCCTGGCGTCATCGCGCTGTTCCAGCCCAACGAACATTACCCGAGCCAGGACGCCTATCTGGAGGCCTTGGCAGAGGCGATGCGGCCCGAATATGAGGCCATCGTTGCGGCTGGCCTCTATCTGCAACTCGACAGTCCCGATCTTGGGCTTGGGCGGCACATGATGTACAAAGACCGCAGCGACGCTGAATATCTGCGGCTGATCGGCGGCCATGTCGAGGCACTCAACCACGCCTTGCGCAACGTGCCGGCTGACCGCGTGCGGATGCATGTGTGCTGGGGCAATTACGAAGGCCCGCATTGCTGCGATGTCGAACTTGGCGTGATCCTGCCGACGCTGATGGCCGCCAAGCCTGCTGCATTGTTGTTCGAAACGTCGAACCCGCGCCACGCCGCCGACTGGAACTATTTTGTCGAAATGGCCGATATCATTCCTGAGGACAAAATCCTGATTCCCGGGGTTATCGATTCGACGACCAATTTCATCGAGCACCCGCGCGTGGTGGCCGAGCGCATCGAGCGTTACGCCAACATCATCGGGCGTGAACGCGTAATCGCGGGCACCGATTGCGGCTTTTCGACCTTTGCAGGCTTCGGCGTGGTCGATCCTGATATCGTCTATGCCAAGCTGAAGACGCTGGCTGACGGGGCAGAGATCGCCAGCGCGCGGCTATGGAAGATGGCTGCGTGACCCTCAAATCCCGCCTCAACGCCCGCGACCTGCTCGCTGGAACCTGGGTGAAAACGCCTCACCCGCACATCGTCGAGGTGTTGAGCCTTTCGCTGCTCGATCTGATCGTGCTGGATGCCGAACACGCGCCGTTCGGGCGGGAGAGTATCGATGCGTGCATATTGGCAGGGCGAGCGAGCGGCACGCCAGTGCTGGTGCGCCCCGCAAGCGCCGCGCACGAAGCGATCCTTCAGGCGCTCGACGGCGGTGCCGATGGCGTGATCGTTCCGCACATCCGCAGCGCCGACGAAGCCCGCGCGCTTGTCCGCGCGTGCCATTACGGTGCTGCTGGAGCCAATCAGGCGCGGGGGTTTGCAGGCTCGACCCGCGCTGCCGGATACACGACGCTCGGCATGCCCAAACATCGTGAAGCGGCGAAGGGCGTAATCGTCATCGCGCAGATCGAAGACGCTGAGGCGCTCGATGAAATCGAAGCCATCGCCGCGGTCGAAGGCATCGATGCACTGTTTATCGGGCGCGCCGATCTCACGATTTCGCTCGGTGCAGACAGCCCCGATGACGCCGTAGTGATCGAAGCTGTTGACCGCATTTGCGCTGCCGGACAATCCGCCAATCGTGCCATCGGCATGTTTCTCGGACGCGTCGCCGATGTACCGCACTGGCGTGAAAAGGGTGCCAGTCTGTTCATCCTGCAATCGGATCAGGATTTCGTGCTGGCCGGGGCACAGGCATTGGCGGGAGCTGTGAAGGCTTAGCACGACACCCGCATTGTGACTGTGAATTTAAACAGATTGGCACTACCGGCGTTGGCACACATCAGAGTTCAATGATCGAGGTCGCGCGACAATGTCACAGCTTAAGGCCGTCATCTTCGGCGCAATCGGCGTCATCGCCGAAACATCGGATCGTCAGCGTCGGGCATTCAACGCTGCGTTTGCCGAGGCTGGTCTGGGTTGGCAGTGGGATATGGCCACCTATCGCCGGCTGTTGGCGATCAATGGCGGTCAGGCGCGTATCAGGGCCTATGCCGCGGAACAGCCGCCGTTGTTGCCCGTGACTGATAATCTGGTGCACAACCTGCACGCCCGCAAGACTGCGATTTATTCTAAGACATTGCAATCGGACGTGCTAGCGCCCCGGACAGGCGTGGTAGATTTGATCGAGCAATGCCGGTCGGCCGGGATTGCGGTGGCGTTCTGTACCTCGACCTCGCGCGACAATGTCGATGCCATCCGTGATGCCCTCGGTACACAGCTCGACTTTGCGGTATTTGATACGATCGTGACAATCGACAAGATCGAACACGTCAAACCCGCGCCCGATGCCTATCTTCATTGTCTGGCGGCGCTCGGCGTGCGTGCCGATGAGGCGATTGCGATCGAGGATTCGCCTGTAAGCATGGCATCGGCGATGGCGGCCGGGCTTCCGGTTATTGCAACACCAGGAGCGATGACCGACGACCAGGATTTTACCGGTGCGGCGTTGGTGGTGCCCGATTTGTCGGGCGTGTCGCTTGAACAGATCGAAAGCTTGATGATGGCGCGCGCGGGTTAGGCGTTATGATAGTCGATATGCCCGGCGGTAAGTTGTGCGGCATAGGCGCTCGTATCGATCAAAGTTTCGACTTTCCTACCTGTCACGATTGCGCTTCCGATCAGGCGGATGCGGCGACCGCATTTGTAATGACCCATCAGGCGGAACAGAACGGCTTCGCCGCCTTCGCTGGCATAGCCTGCTTCGAATAGGATCACCGCATCGGGGAGGTCGCGAAGGAGTTGCTGCTGGATCGGATCGGGCTTGGGGCCGAGCGCACGGGCGTTCCAGCTGTGGTGAAGTTGCGCCGCAAGCGGCACGCAGGCTTCGGGAAATCCAGGGGGCAGGAGCGGACGGTCATCCGGAGCATATTGGCCTTGGCCCGAGCGCAGTTCGCCGATTGGGGGGTGCAACATTGGGGGGGCCATGTCGCGAACGCGGTCGGTAACCTCGACCTCGCGGACAATGCGGCCATCCTCGCGCCAGACCCAGCGGTGAAGCCACCAGCTGCTGTCTGTTGCGGCGATACCGATGACATTGCCAAGATCGGACGAGACGAGGATTTCGGATGGATCGCGCGACACCCATTCGGCTGTTATGGCGTCGCGGCCCTTGAGCACCCCGAGGCTGTCCTCACGCATGGCGCGGTGGCTGTGGCTCTTTGCGAGCTGGCTGGCATCGCCCTGCCAGAGTGCGGTTTCGAGCATGGCAAGCGGACTCACAATCCACCGTCCATCTGGCGCATCAGCGCAACTTCGTCGAACACCGTTACGTCATCAACAATGACGCCGTGCGCCACGCGCCAATGGGTGACGCCGAGAATGTGGCAGGCCTCGCCAGTGGGCGCGCCATAGAGCGCGGGGCCATCGTGCCTTCCGGCCATTTCCCAGCGAACCGCGATCATATCATCGACGGCTGCCACATGCTGGATGGCAAACCGCGCATCGCCAAAGCTGCCGATCAGAGCGGTGAACCAGCCAGCAATCTCGCCCCAACCGAACAGCCGCCGCCCGCCCGGGCCTTGCCAATGTGCTGCGGGCGAATAGGCGTCGCGCACCGTTCCGAAGCGGCGGTGGTTGAGAATGCGATCGAACACCGAATGGGCAAAGCCGGTTGCATTCGAATTCAAATCGGGGAGCGCCTCTGTCGGGAACGGTGTTGCGGGCCAGTCGTGGATCGCTGCCATCGCCGCTTGCCGCCATTCGGCACGCCCTTCGCCTTTAGCCTTGTCGCCCTCTGCGTGTATCCGAGCGACCGCGCGGGGGTGGTAGCCGAGTTGCAGCGCCATATGGCTGTAATCGCGGACAAGCCATTCCTCCACAATCAGATTGGCCTGACACAGACAATCGGCGATGGTCGTGAAGGTGATCCGCTTGCCGGTTGCAGGACCGAGTTCGGAGGTGCCGAGATTGGTCGCGGTCGATGTGATCCGGTGCGACGAGAGATAGCCTGCCTTGCCTTCGTCGGACCAGATCACCGCCTCTCCGGTCAGCGTGCGATCGGGGAATGCGCTGAGCGTCCGTGCCGTTCCCGCAATTACGCCGTCGATTCCCTGCGCAGGCCCGGTCATCATATGAACCACGATGTCGGGTGCATAATGCGTCGCGATCAGGCCGACATCCTTTTGCTCCCAGATGCGGTGGGTGCAGCGCAAGATGTAATCGACGATGTCGGCATATTCGGGATCGAAGCCACAAATCGGGTGGCGCGGTTCGCCTTGCGGCGCGAGGATGTCAGCGATGTCGCGCCCCCCGACGTTGGGGATCGGCTTCACCTGCTGACCTCATAAACCGTGCAGCCAGCGGTGCTGAACAACCGGTGTTCGGCAGTGGACGGAACGGTGATCGTATCTCCGGTGCAGATGTCTAGCGTGCCGCCGTCCCAGATAAGGTTGAGGATGCCATCGTGCACGAAAAGGACGCGCTGGTGCTGCGTGATGCTGGCATCGGCCGCCTGACCCGCGCGCAGCGCAAAGCGCGAGAGTGCGAAGCCATGGTCCCAGCCAATACGCCCGCCGCTGCCAATGATTTCGGTCCCGCCAGCGCCAGCACGCCAGACGTAAGTCTCGGCCTCGTCAACAGTCGGTACCCGCATCCCAGCCACCTGCTCGGGCGATGTGGGAGGCATCAGACGCGCCGTATCGGGCACGCTCTTTCCCGCCGCAGTATCGATCAGTTCCCCCGTTTCAAGCAGAGCGAGGCCGTACTCCTTGGCCATGTCGAATACGTCGGGCGCCCAGGTCACACGCCCCGGATTATCCTGCCCAAGCACGGCCCATAGGAACCCCGGCGTTCCGTCTTCGGCGTGTGACAAGGCCGTAAATCCGCGGAATATGCCCGTCGGGATCGAGATCACATCGCCGGGATCTAGCTCGATCTGTACGTCATCGCCATGCTCGCCAAGATCGAAACGCCAACGCCCTGTATGGACAACGAACACTTCGGCGGTGTCATGGCTGTGCTGCGAATTGACGCACCCCGGCGGCTGGCGCGCGCCGCCGATATTATAGCCATGTGGTTCGGCGATATGGACATGCTGTTCGGGATTTTCCGAAACACCCGGCCCGATGATTGTGAAATTCTCTTTGGCTTCACTCCCTGGCGTCCGGCAATCGATGAACGCGTTATAACAAGGTTTGAGGTCAGCATAGCGCACCAGCCGCGCCGCCATGTCCGATGCAGACCAGATCGTATCGCGCCGGAGGGCTGTGGTTGCCATTAGTCTCTCGCGAAAATGCCGATGATTTAACGGGTTTACGGCGATTGCATTCGAAGTCAATAATGCGGGATCCGAGGGAGGGCCGATGCTCGACACCGCTGCTTACCATGCCGCGATTGCGCGCGACCCAATTCAATTGGGGCTTTACGCGAGCGACGCTGTGTTCGGGCTGTCTTCGCCGGGAGACGATCTTGCGAGCGCGGCTGATCTCGACGCTACGCTGCGCATGTCGTTTCCTGACCTCGAACGCCGCACCGACATCTGCCTCAAAGGAGAGTTCGGCGATGGGCATTGGTTTGCAAGCTGCGGGCATTTCGTCGGGCAGTTCGCAAGCACGCTCTGGGGCATCGCAGCCGATGGAAAGCCGCATTGGTTGCGTTACGGCTGGTTTGACAGAGTCGAAGCGGGCCAGATTGTCGAAAGCTATGTCATCCTCGATCTTGCACAACTGATGATCGACACCGGGCAATGGCCGTTCGCGCCGCAGCTGGGCCAATGTTGGTTCCCGGCGCCCGCCAGCCACGACGGGTGCGATCCTGGCGACGTCGGCAGCGAAGACAGCCTCAAGCTGGTGGAAGCGATGATCGGCGGGCTGATGCAATATGATCGCCAATCGCTGACCTCGATGGGAATGCCGCGTTTCTGGACCGATCAATTTCACTGGTATGGCCCAGGCGGGATCGGCAGCGCGCGCGGCCACAAGGATTACGAACGCGCGCATCAGCGACCGTTCCTTACGGCATTCCCCGATCGCGTCGGCGGCAACCACAAATGCCGGATCGGACACGGCAATTATGTCGCTTCGACTGGATGGCCGAGCATCAATGCGACGCATTCGGGCGATGGTTGGCTCGGGCTGCCCGCGACCAACAAGCGGATCACGATGCGCGTGATGGATTTTTGGCGGAGGGAGGGCAACATGCTCGTCGAAAACTGGGTGTTCATCGACATGATCGACCTTTTGCGCCAGATCGGTGTCTGCCCAATCGCGCGCGCCGCCGAATTGCGCGCGGTGCGGATTTGACCGCCGCGATGCTCGACGCCCGCGAACTGAGTGCGGCGCGACGGTTTGCGGCGCTAGCGTTCTTGCTGGTCGCCTATTTCTTTTACGCCTGGTCGTGGAACACCGTCGATATTTTGCGGCCCTATATCAAGGCGAGCCTCGACCTGACCGACTTGCAGGCGGGATCGAGCTATACGCTGCAATCGGCAGGCGCAATTCTTGGTGCGGTGGTGATGGGGCAAATGGCGGACAAGATCGGACGGCGCAATGCGCTCGTCATTTCGATGTTCGGCTATGGCAGTGGGCTGCTCGCTGCGCTTTTGGTGAGCGACTACACGGGCCTCATTTTCCAGCGGCTCTATCTCGGCTTTTTCATGGGGTCGATGTTTCCGATTGCCGTCGGGATTTATTCGGGGCTGTTCGCGCGCGATGTGCGCGGCGTGATCGCCGGGTTTGTGCTGGGAACGTATAATCTCGCTGTAGCGGCGTTGGGCTTCCTGTCGGCAGCGGCGTTCCGTGCGGGTTATGACTGGCAGACGTTGCTCTATGCAGGCGCGGTGCCAGTTGCGCTCGCGCTGGTTGCGTTTTTCGTGGTCCCCGACGATCGCAAGCTGATCCCGATGGACGGCATTGCCGATGGGCAAACGACCGCGAAGGCCGCACTTCCGATTGCCGAATTGTTCAAGCCCGGCGTTGCACGGCAGACGATCCTGCTCGCGACAATGACCGGTCTCAATTTCTTCGCTTATCAGGCGTTCACCGGCTGGGCGACGACATACCTCAAGGAAGATCGCGGCATTCCCGATACAGTGGTCGGAGATGTGCTCGGCTGGCAGTTTATCGGTGCGGCCATCGGCGGGCTGATCTGGGGGTTCGTCAGCGATCGTTTCGGGCGGCGTTCGGCAGCGTGGGGGTTCGTTGCGGCAGCGGCAATCATCCCAGTATATCTATTCGTGCCGATGCAGGTGCCGATGCTCGAAATGACTGGCTTTGCTTACGGCATCGTCTTGTCATGCAGCGCGATCTGGGGGCCGTGGTTGTCGGAGCTTTATCCGCCGCACCTGCGATCAACCGCAGCATCGATCTTCAATTGGGGGCGCGTCATCTCGATGATGGCGCCATTGATCACGGCGCCCATGGCCGAAAGTTTCGGTCGCGCGCCTGTGATGAGCATGGCCTCGGTTGCCTTTCTGGCAGCGGCGTTGATCTGGTTCAGCCTCCCCGAAACGGTAAAGAGACCTGACCAGGGGTGAATATTGCCGGAGAGACTGGGTCGCTTTT
Source organism: Sphingomonadales bacterium (assembly GCA_031425075.1). Lineage (GTDB taxonomy): Bacteria > Pseudomonadota > Alphaproteobacteria > Sphingomonadales > Sphingomonadaceae > Aquisediminimonas. Next base: position 11,080 of record JANPIQ010000192.1, on the reverse strand, counting down.
GACTGGCTCCACCACCAGCCTGCCCGTTACGCAAATATCGCGACACTTTGCCGCGCGAGCAGCACCGGATTGCCTGCCTCATCCCACATTGCCATTGCCTGCCCGGCATAGCCACTGCCCAGCGCATCGTCGGTTGATCGCAGCAGATGCCACTGGTGCGGATCGAAACCGGCAGGGTCCGCCAAATCGAACTGCCACGTCATCGTGCTGATCATCGCGCCTTTTGTCATGCGCGGAAACGATGCCGGGGGCAGCGCATCGCCGAGCGCGACCAGCGCTACCAGTCCGGGAGGTGGGTTGGGATCGCGCAGGCGCACCCAGATGATCAGGTCGCCAGTATCTGCCCCGCTCATCGGACGGAGCGGGCCCGCCTGGCGCTGTTCGATATGTTGCGCAAAGGTCGGGCCGAGGCCTTCTGGCCAAAGTGGCGGGCACGCGTCTGGCGGTGGCACTTCGGGCGGCGGCGGGGCTGCGTCCGAAAATGCCGACGGACGATCACCGCCAAAAACGAACAGCGCGCGCGTTGCAACGTTGCCTTCGCTCAGCATGTCGCAGCCCATGAACGTAACCGATTTTCCGCGCCGGAGGATCTGCGGATGGAGCGTGGTTTCACCCAGCGATGGCCCGATATAGGCGATTTGCGCAGAACGTAGCGGCGGCAGATCGGGAACCGCGCGTTCGCACGCGGCGTAGCACAACGCAGCAGACATGCCGCCGAACAGCGTCCGGCCCTGCCTCCAGCTGTCATCGGGATTGGCTGCAAAGCTGCCATCCTTGCGTGCCGAAATATTGGTTATCTCTTGATGAAATTCGGTCATGGCGAGCTCTTGGCGCGCGTGTGCCGCGATGGTCAACCGCGCTTTGCGAGTTTCTTTTCGACGCCGCGCCACAGCGCATCGAACGCACGGCCTGCGGGCGATGCGGCGGCAAATGCCCCCACCGGTGCGCGGCGAACCGCCATTTGTTCGACCGCGCTTGCCATCGGTATCACGGGCCATTTGGGCTCGCCATCGAGCGCTGCCTTGTGCAAGCCACGCCTGCGATCGACCATCGAATAGATCGGCAACACCGGCCCATGCCCCTTAATTTCACGCGCAAGATGCTCGGCCACCTCGACAAAGGCACGCTGCGAAAGCGGTGAAGGGATGACCGGAACCAGAATCAGATCGGCGGCGCGCATCACCTGTTCGCTTGTCTCGGTCAGCCCCGGCGGACAATCGAGAACAATCCGTTCGAACAGCTTCCCCTGATCTTCGAGCAGTTTGGCGAGCCGCCGCTTTTTGCCGAGCGTGTAAAACAACCGGTCGAGCCCGCGGAGCGATGTATCGGCGGCGAGCAGGCTGAGCCGATCGATGGCGGTGGGCTTGATCAGCTTTTCAGGGTCGAGGTCCTTGGCGAAAATCGCGTGCGCGGCCCCCTTGGTCCTGCCTTCGGCGCCGAGCAAAAATGACGCGGCCGATTGCGGGTCGAGGTCCCACAACAATGTCTTGCGCTTCGATGTTTCGGCCGATGACCATGCAAGATTGACCGCCAGCGTCGTTTTGCCGACCCCGCCTTTCAACGAATAAACCGCGATGATCGCCATGAATGTCCCCCCGTCGGATCGGCGGTGTTGTTTCAGCTTTCAAGCGGTCCAGCAAGCGCGCGTGCGAGGAATGTCGCGGTATCGCTCGCGCTGGTGTCTGGGGTTTCCTCCATCGGGATGTGGCCGATGTTCGTGTAAACGATCAATTGCGAACTTGGGATGTGCGTATCGAACCAGCGGCCTGCCGATAGCGGGATCAGTGTATCGCGATCCCCCCAAAGGATCAGCGTCGGGATCGCGATTTTTGCCATTGTTTCGGGCGTTGCCACCACGCGGTTTCGCACCCCGCCACGATCGCCTGTTGCCTGCCGGTTGCCGGGGTAGCGCAGCATGTCCCAGTAACGATCGACCATCGCGTCGGTGACCAGCGCGGGATCGACGATGGTCTGTTCCAGGCTGCGCTCGATGATGCTGCGCGGGGTGAACGATGTCAGCAGCGGGCGGATCAGCGGCGATTGCGCAAGCCGGAAACCGATCGGGATCGCCTTGGGCCTGGCATCAGGCGCGCCACTGGCATCGATCAGGATCAGCGCAGTCAGCTTTTCCGGATGCGCAAGGGCATAGTTCCACGCGATCCAGCCGCCCATCGAGTTGCCCGCCAATGCAAACTTCGGAATGTTGAGCCTGGTCATCACCGCGTCAAGAACGCCAACGAATGCGGAGGCAGTATATTGGCGCGTGGGGTTGGGCCCGGTCAGCCCGTGGCCGATTTGATCGACGCTGATAATGCGATAGGTGCTGCCTAGCCGTGCGACCCATGGCTCCCAGGTGTGGAGCGAGGCATTCGATCCATGGAGAAGCACAAGCACTGGGCCATCGCGCTTGCCCTCATCACGGACATGGACGGAAAGGCCGCCGCCGACATCGACGAATTGCGACGCGGCATTGGTATATTTCGCGCGGAGTTTGGCCGGATCGCCGTCTGGCGCATAGCCCCAGATACCGATCCCGAAGATCGCGACGATGACAAGGCCCAGCAGGCCTTTGAGGATGCGCTTCATGCTGTTTCCCCGCAATTGCGATGACATCGATAGCGCATGGCTGAGTCGATGCAAGAAACCCGCCGTTTTTCGAACAGGCGGATGACGATTATAAACCGCGCACGCGACTCAAATTGGGGCAACAGCGCTCCGATCGGGAAGAACGTGTCGCTTCCCCTACCGCTTGGTTAGCCTGCTCATATCGCCATCAGGCGGGTACGAGCACAACCTTCCGGCGGCGGATCGCTGCGCCTGCAAAGCCGAATCCGGCTAGCATCATTGCCCAGGCGGCCGGTTCAGGAACGGCAGACACCGGCGCGGCGCTTCCAAAGAACGCAAGATGCGAAAGCCCGTGCGGGTTGCCCTTGCCGTTCTTGTTCAAGAACGGGATGTCGTTCGTATCCCAAATTCCGGAGAAATTGGGCGCGATCTGATAAAGGACGAACTGGTTTGACGCTTTGATTGCAACGAAGTTCACCGCAAATCCCGGCAATGTCCAGCTGCCCGAAGATGTTCCGCCGCCCGTAATGGTGCCGAACGAGCTAAAGTTGAGATCATCGGACTTGGTGATGAAATTGAGCATAATGTCCGGGTTTGCACTCGGATGCGTGTCGTTGAACAGGTTATACGCGTTTTGCGCGTTGACGAACCCTTGGTCATTGCCGGGATCAGGGTTGCCATTGATATTGCCATTGAACAAGCACCCGCCGGGGGCTGTGACAGATACGCAATTGGTCGCGACAATCGTTGAAGCGTGTGCTGTCCCAGCAACGCCTGCGAAACCGACGGCAGCGGCAAAAGCGGCTTTTTTCAGCAAAGTGATCATTCTAAATTTCCCCCGTCTTGCGACGTTGCTGCCAGTGCGCAACAGTTTATTTGCTCCGGCGGTATACGGTCGCGAGGAGGAAACAAGTATCATTAGGCCGGTGTCCGTAATCGGGACACTTCCACCTTCAAGTGTTTAGCATGAGGAAACACGCCTGTGATGTCGGTGCAAGCTATGGCTTGCGCGCACTCCCAAACACCCGCTCGAAAATCGTATCGACATGTTTCAGGTGATAGCCGAGGTCGAACTTCTCCTCGAGCTCGGACGCGCTCAAAGCCGCCGTCACATCCGCGTCGGCCTTCAACAATTCGAGCAGCGACAATTCCCCATCCGATTCCCAAACCTGCATCGCGTTGCGCTGGACCAGCATATAGGCGTCCTCGCGGCTCACACCGGCCTGCGTCAGTGCAAGCAAAACCCGTTGCGAATGGACAAGGCCGCCCATCTTATCGAGGTTCTTCTGCATCCGCACAGGATAGACAAGCAGCTTGTCGATCACGCCTGTCAGCCGCGCGATCGCGAAATCGAGCGTGATCGTCGCATCGGGGCCAATATAGCGCTCGACCGACGAATGGCTGATATCGCGTTCATGCCATAGCGCGACATTCTCCATCGCGGGAATCACCGCGCTGCGGACCATCCGCGCAAGGCCGGTCAGGTTTTCCGTCAGTATCGGGTTGCGCTTGTGCGGCATCGCGCTCGATCCCTTTTGGCCGGGCGCGAAATACTCCTCCGCCTCCAGGACTTCGGTGCGCTGCAAATGCCGGATTTCGGTGGCGAGCCGTTCGATCGAAGAGGCGATGACGCCCAGAGTGGCAAAATACATTGCGTGCCGATCACGCGGAATCACCTGCGTCGACACAGCTTCGATGCTCAGCCCCAGTTTCTCGGCGACATAGGCCTCGATCGCCGGGTCGACATTGGCAAAGGTGCCAACCGCGCCCGAAATCGCGCAAGTGGCGATGTCCGCCCGCGCGGCAACCAGCCGCGCCCTGTTGCGCGCAAATTCGGCATGGGCCTCAGCCATCTTGAGCCCGAAGGTGACCGGCTCTGCATGGATGCCGTGGCTGCGCCCGATGCACGGCGTCATCTTGTGTTCGAACGCGCGCCGTTCGATGGCTGCGAGCAGCAGATCGATGTCCTCAAGAAGAATATCGGTCGCGCGCGCCAGCTGCACCGCGAGGCAGGTATCGAGCACGTCTGAACTCGTCATCCCCTGATGCATGAACCGCGCTTCATCGCCGACCTGTTCGGCGACCCAGGTAAGAAACGCGATTACGTCATGCTTTGTTACGGCTTCGATCGCGTCGATCGCCGCTACGTCGATGACAGGGTTGGTCGCCCACCAGTCCCACAACGCCTTCGCCGCCGATCGCGGAACAGTGCCCCGATCGGCGAGTGCTTGCGTGGCATGCGCCTCTATTTCGAACCAGATCGCGAATTTGGCCTCGGGCTCCCACAAAGCCGTCATTGCGGGGCGGGCGTAGCGCGGAACCATATGTCATCCTCAGGCCGGAATTGCTGTGCCGGGCGCCTAGCAGCGATGCCCCCCCGCCGCCAGTGGCCGCGATTTGCGGGGCGGGGCGGCACCCTGTTCGGATGAACCGAGAACACAAATAGGGTGCAAAAGGTTATAAAGCTGTGTCCGCTCCAAGCGGTCGAGTAAGAGGAGTAACATGATGAAAAACCCCATCTTTATGGGCTTTGTTCTTGCGGCTGCCGCACCGGCATTTGCGCAGACGACGACAACGCCAGCCGATGGTACGATGTCTGCACCAACGTCTTCCGACGCATCGACTTCGGCACCCACCTCGGCATCGGCACCGTCTTCACCATCGGCAGCCCCGGCGCCAACGCAAGCGCCCGCCGATCCGGCTTCGATTATCCGAACCGAGTTCCCGATTTACGACAAGGATGCCAACGGATCGCTTAATAAGGCCGAGATGTCGACATGGCTCAAGGCTTTGAAGACAGCATCGCCCGGCGCGACGCCGATGGCCACGGCCGATGAAACCAAGTGGCTCGATACATCGTTTACCGCTGCCGATGCCGATAAGAGTGCATCGGTAAGCGTAACCGAGCTTACGTCTTACCTCACCAAGGGTTCGTAACTCTTGCCTCCACGGCCCCTGCCTTTGGGCGGGGGCCGACCAGGGTGTCGATCCTGTTCCCTCAGATTGAAGCGCCGTGATTGGCGGCCAGCCTCATAAATGGTGGGTCCTGGATTTGCTGCCGGGCTTCGTTCATCAATCGTCCCCAATCGGCGGACAATTGGCGGAAATAGGGATCGTCGGCCCCGATCCGCATCCGGATCGTATCGCGGTGCCGGTCGGTCGGAATGACGATCAGGTCGAGCGGCGGCCCAACCGACAGGTTCGATCGCATTGTCGAATCGAACGAAAGCAGCCCGACCTTGACAGCCTCGTCGAGCGGCGTCGCCCAATTGAGCACGCGGTCGAGGATGGGCTTTCCATATTTCAGTTCGCCAATCTGTGCGTAGGGCGAATCGGGCTGGCATTCGATGAAATTGCCCTGGCTGTAAATGAGGTACAGCATAAGCGGCCCCTTGCCGATCCGCCCGCCGAGCAGCAGCGATACCGACGCGTTGATCCCGGTGCCCTGGAGCGATTCGGAGGCTGCGCGCCACGCCGTCGAAAGCGCCTCTCCCACCAGTTGCGCGACACGGAACATCGTTGGCATGTCATCGACCTGACGGCGCGGGGCATCGTCATCGACAGAGGCAAGCCCTTCGTGCAGCATCGACAGCATTGCCTGCGTCGTCGAAAGGCTGCCCGCCGAGGCGCAGACGATCAACCGGTCTTCGTCATCGGCGAGAATGTGAAGTTTGTTGTAAATCGAGATATTGTCGATCCCGGCATTGGTCCGGGTGTCCGAAATGATGACAAGTCCTTCCTGCGTCCGCATCCCCACGCAATACGTCATGATCTAGGCCCCCAAGCTGAAATTATCCGTCCGCCTCGCTTGCCGCGACGCGCACCTCGACATCGAGTTCCTCGATCCCGCCGCCGCGCCGCGTGCCCGACAATGGCGTTGAATCGCTCGCATCAAGCCCGATTGCGACCCGTGCATAATGTTCATTGGGAGCCCGACCCGTCGATGGATCGAACCCGTGCCAGCCAATCCCTGCGATATAGAGTTCGGTCCAGCAGTGCGACGATTTATGGCTGCCGGCGTTGGGGCCGTCGAGGCAGTGGCCCGAAACGAAACGTGCAGGGAACCCCGCGCTGCGCGCCGCAGCCAGCATCAGATGCGCACAATCGCGCACGCTGCCATGTCCCGATTCGAGCGTTTGCACCGGGGTGCGGCCTTTGGGCGTCCGCCCTGGAACCGCTTTTGCAGCAACCGAAATCGCTGTGGTCAGCGCCAGTGCATCGTCGAAGCTTGTGCCCGGTGCCACAATGCGCGCCAGCTCGACAATCGCATCGTCGGCCCGGGTTTGCGGCGTTGTGCGGTGGTAGAACAGCGGCGGCAGCGTTTCGATCGTGCCAGTGAGCGGCCCGGGCGCTACATCGCTGAGCACTTCGCCGCGCACCATGATGCTGATCGCATCGACTGGCCCATCGACGTAGAGCATCGTCGTCACATTGCCATAGCCGTCCTGGCCTTCGCGCAACCACGCGTCGGCATCGACATCGATCCGCCAGTCGATCACTGTCTGGCCGCCATTATCGAGCGGCGTCATCCGCAGCAATTGCACCACGCGCGCCTGCGGCTGGCTGAAGCGATATTGCGTGCGATGATCGATAACCAGTCTCATCAGTTAAACCGGAATTGGCGCGAGATCGCCGAATGCAGCCGATCATTATCGTCGACGAACCGTTCAAGATATTTGTGGACGCCGCCTTTGACGATATCGCCGATCTTTTGTTCGCCCAGCTGCGCGTGGCGCGCGCGCGCCATGCGGTCGGCCTCGCCTTGAAGGCCTGTCTCCTTGCCGATGCCGTTCAAATACTGGACGATTTCCTCGATGCACGCCGCAAGGCTGCGCGGCAGTTCGCGCCGGAGCACGAGCATTTCAGTCACAAGCCAGGGTTTCAGCCCTTCGCTGTAAAGCCAGCGATAGGCGTTTACGGCGGACATCGTTTGCAGGATCGTCGTCCATTGATCGCGATCGACCACGCCGCCAACTGGTTCGCCTTCGGGCAGCAGGATGTGGTATTTGATGTCGAGCAGCCGTGCCGTGTTGTCGGCACGCTCGACCGCCGCGCCAAGCCGCATGAAACGCGATGACGGGTTGCGCAGCATCCGCCCGATCGCGCCTTCGAACCCGCGTGTTTCGATTTCGGCCTGCCCGACAAGCGCTAGCACGGCGTCATTATCGCCCAGATTATTCTTGCCGTGAAACAACAGCCATGCACGATTGATCGAACTCCACGCTTCGCGAGACAGCGCAGTGCGGACGGCTTTGGCATTGTCGCGTGCGGCGTTGAGGCATTGTAGCACCGACCCCGGGTGACTGGTCGAAACCGTCAGATGCCGGATCGCGTTTTCGGCTGTCACGTCCTGATCGGTCTTGAAAAACGCTTCGTCTGCGCCAAGGACGGTCATCGCAGAAAGCCACGCCGCATCGCCTGCCGGACGGCTCGACAATGCATCGAGCCGCAGCGTGGCTTCAACCAGCCGCGCAGTAAATTCGGCTCGCTCGACATAGCGGCCCAGCCAGTAAAGGCACGAGGCGGTGCGGCTTAACATTTCGCGCCAATACTCTCCCCATCTGCGTGCGATGGGGAGAACGCAGAAGAATAATCGTTCACACCCGCCCCCCGTCATTGGCAAGCACGAAGCTGTCCTTTGTCCCGCCACCCTGGCTGGAGTTGACGATCAGCGATCCCTGCTTGAGCGCAACCCGGGTCAGCCCGCCAGGCACGATTTTCACGCCGTCGGGCTGGCTGAGCACGAATGGCCGGAAATCGACATGGCGCGGCGCGACACCCGCGTCGGTCAGCGTGGGGACGGTCGAAAGCGCCAACGTCGGCTGCGCAATATACCGATGCGGTTCGGCAGTCAGCGCGGTGCGGAATGTTTCGATCTGGGCCTTGCTCGCCATCGGCCCCACCAGCATGCCATAGCCCCCCGAACCGTCGACAAGCTTTACGACGATGTCGGCGAGGTTATCGAGCACATAGCGGAGCGCCTGCGGCTCGCGGCAGCGCCATGTTTCGACATTGGGCAGTTTTGCGTCACCACCCGAATAGAATTTCACGATTTCGGGCATGTAGGAATAGATCGCCTTGTCATCGGCGATGCCGGTGCCCGGCGCGTTGACGATCGACACATTGCCCGCGCGATACGCCGCCATCAGCCCCGGCACCCCGAGCATCGAATCGGGCCGGAACACCAAGGGATCGAGGAAATCATCGTCGATCCGCCTGTAGATCACGTGAACCTGAACGCGTCCGGTGATCGTCCGCATATACACTTTGTCGTCATCGACCTCGAGATCGACAGCCTCGACCAGTTCGATCCCTATCGTATCGGCCAGAAAGCTGTGTTCGTAATAGGCCGAATTGTGATGGCCCGGGGTCAGCACGACACATACCGGCTTGCCGCCGGCATTGGCAGGCGCAACCTTGCGCAGCGTTTCGTGGAGCAAATCTGTGTAGCTGTCGACGGGCAGCACATGATATTGCGCGAAGAGTTCGGGGCACAGCCGGATCATCGCCTCGCGATTTTCGAGCATGTAAGACACCCCCGACGGCGTGCGCGCATTATCTTCGAGCACCCAGAATTCATCGGGCCCGGTTCGCACCAGATCAATCCCGCAAATATGCGACCAGATGTTGTGCGGCGGGCGCGATCCGACAACTTCAGGCCGGAATTGCGGATTGCCAAGGATCAGATCGGGCGGGATGATGCCTTCATCGAGAATGCGGCGTTCGCCATACACATCGGTAAGAAACGCATTGATCGCCTCGACGCGCTGCGTGAGCCCTTCGGACAGCCGGGCCCACTCGGTCGCGGTGAAAATCCGCGGGACAATGTCGAACGGGATGATCCGTTCGGCCGCCTCTTCCTCGCCATAGACGGCAAAAGTAATGCCAAGCTGGCGAAAGGTCGCCTCGGCAGCTTCCTGGCGCGCGCGCAGATCGGCCGGCGGGGTGTCTTCGAGCCAGCGCCCAAGCCCTGCGAATTCGGGCCGGTGGCCATCGCCGCCAAACCCCCGAATCTCATCGAATGCCCCTTCCATCGCGCCAGAGACTGCCCGCCTTTAGTGCAGCGCACAAGTGGGGGCCTATCGCGTCGGAGCAGGCCATATTTCGAGTGAGAGGCCGGGAACATTGGCGAAATTCGCAGAGTTGATCGTAATAAGCGTCGCATCGGCAACGATCGCTTGCGCCGCGATCATCCGGTCGAGGATCTTTGTCCGGGAAAAGCCGAGCAACCCGACGATACGCTGATATTGACCAGCTTCGTCGCGATCGAACCGAAGCCATTCAAATTCATCGACCATCTCAATGTAGCGCACGCGCCGCACGGCCATATCGACGCCATCGCGTGCCAATCCGCCGGCGAGTTCGATCCGCGTCACAATCGAAAATCGCGGCCGTATGTCACGATCGATCAAACTACGTAAAATAGTAGGCGATCGGTCTCGGATATGGATGGCGATATTCGTGTCGAGCAGGAACGCCAAGACTATAACCCGGGGCGAACAGGAGCTTCGAAAGCGTCTCGTTCCAGAATTTCGGACGGACCGGGCATGTCAAGCAATCGTTGCAGGGTCGCCTTCCAGTCTTTTGTGCGGCGCGGCCGGATCGTTACAACATTTCCGTCCTTTTCGACCTCGATTTCGGTCCCGATGCCGAACGCCATGTCCTTGGGCAGGCGGATGGCTTCGCTATTCCCGCTTTTGAAGGGTTTGGTCGTGATTTTCTGCACCGCGCATCTCCCATCGAGTGTCGTATATACAACACTATACGGCTAGATCAAACCTGCCAGCGGGCTCGAGGGATCGGCATACATGCGCCGCCCCATCCTTCCTGCCAGATAGGCCGAGCGCCCGGCTTCGACAGCGAGTTTCATCGCATGTGCCATCAGGATAGGATCCTTGGCCTCCGCAATCGCGGTGTTCATCAACACGCCGTCGCAGCCCAGTTCCATCGCCACTGCCGCATCCGATGCCGTGCCGACGCCTGCATCGACGAGCACCGGCACCTTTGCATTTTCGACAATCAGACGGATCGTGACGCGGTTCTGGATGCCCAGCCCCGATCCGATCGGGGCACCCAGCGGCATGATCGCAACTGCGCCTGCGTCCTCCAATTGTTTGGCCGCAATCGGATCATCGGTGCAATACACCATCGGCTTGAAGCCATCGTTTGCGAGGATATCGGTGGCCTTCAACGTTTCGCGCATGTCGGGATAAAGCGTTTTTGCCTCGCCGAGCACTTCGAGCTTGACCAGATCCCAGCCACCGGCTTCGCGCGCAAGCCGAAGCGTACGGACAGCGTCATCGCCTGTGAAACATCCGGCGGTGTTGGGCAGGTAGACGATCTTGGCCGGATCGATAAAATCAGTCAGCATTGGTGCTTTGGGATCGGTTACGTTGACCCGGCGGACCGCGACCGTGACGATTTCCGCCCCCGAAGCCGCGACGGCTGCGGCATTCTGCGCGAAATCCTTATATTTGCCTGTTCCGACAATCAGCCGCGAGGTGAAGCTGCGTCC
>JANPIQ010000191.1:0-1693 GCA_031425075.1 Sphingomonadales bacterium | reverse complement strand
GCGAGGAATGGTACCAGTCGATCCCTGAAGACATCCGCCCGGCGAAGGATCAACCATTCTACCATTTGCTCGCCGAAAACGCCGAAAACAGCTATGTCGCCTATGTCAGCCAGCAGAATCTGCTTCCCGACGAAGACGAGGGGCCGGTTGATCACCCAGCTATTTCGGGGATGTTCGAAGGGTTTAAGGGCGGGCGCTACGTCTTGAAAACGCGGCACAAGCACTGACACTTAACCCGGCGGAAGTACAAATTCTGCCGCTGACGATGGGCGAAGATTTTCGGCATCGGGGTTGAGGCGGTCGATCGAGAAATTGAGCGCAGTTGCGAACATCAGCCACGCAAGATAAGGCAAAAACAGCCAGCCTGCGACCGGCCTGATCTTGCCATAAAGCCAAGCCGATACCGCCGCTCCTAGGAGAACTGCGATAATGAGCGCCAATCCTGCAGAAACCTGATGCGCGCCGAAGAACACAGGTGCCCAAGCCAAATTGAGCATGAGGTGACCTGCAAAAACGGCCAGCGCCACCGACCGCCCCTTTGCCCCGCGCGCATCGGCAATCATTGCTGTGGCAATGCCCATCGTTGCGTAAAGCAGCATCCAGACGACCGGGAAGGCTTTTGCGGGCGGGAGCCAGGTCGGCAGCGTTAGGGCAGCAAACCAGGAATTGCCAAATCCCGAATTACCGAGCTGTCCGCTTAAGAACCCTAAAAAAATGATCAGTGGGACAAGCAGCAGCGCCCAACGCATAAATGACATGCGCAATTGATCCCGTGAGGCGATTTCACCCATAGCAACTCCCAACGTGCGTCGTGCCTCTAGCGCGAACCTGAGCGATCCGGAATGCGTCAGATTGCTCCTGTAGCCGTCATCGTCTCGCGACCTGAACCGTCGATCGCAGCGAACGTAAGAACTTTGCCGTCCTGCCGCGCCAGCAAGCGCAGCGGCACATCGGCATAGGCAGGCGCGATCCCGCGAAATCGAAAATTGCGCAGCCGGTTCGGACCCAAAACCCGTGTCGCAAGATCTAGCAACAGGCTGGCGGTCAGTGGGCCATGAACGACGAGTCCGGCATAGCCTTCTGCTTGGCGCGCATAAGGCAAATCGTAATGGATGCGGTGGCTGTTGAAGGTCAGCGCCGAATACCGGAACAACAGCAGCGCAGTCGGTTGCATCGACCTTTGTATGGGCCAACCGTCAGGTATCGGCACAATGTCACTGGATAATGGAGGCGGTGCCGTCGTGACAGCAGAAGCACGGTAGACGATCGTCTGCGTTTCGATGATCGCTGGCGTGCCGTTGCAGCGCGTGTCGTGACGGATCGCAACGAAAACGAGACTGCCCGATCCGCCCTGCTTTTCATCGATGAACGCAATTCGCGACGTCCGTTCGATCTGCGAATTGGCCACGATCGGAGACAGAAACTCAACCTCGCTCGATGCCCACATCCGGCGGGGCAGATCGATAGGCGGCATGAAGTTGCCCTTGGGCGGGTGACCGTCGGTGCCCAGATCGGCGGTCGGTGAGTCTGGCAGACAGAGACACCAGTGCACGCCCTGCGGAGCCTGATCGCCGCCATCGGCGCAGTCAAGCGTCGCGCGGAACCGGGCGAGCAATCCGGGCGTCAGGGTATCGACGCGGTGTTCCTCACGTCCGATCCAGTCTTTCCATTGGCTCATCCGCTGCCCATGCCC
>JANPIQ010000190.1:0-2635 GCA_031425075.1 Sphingomonadales bacterium | reverse complement strand
GGCAATCCAATACCATCGTCGACAACGGTCACCAAGGTTCGGTTTTGTGAATGGCGGAGAATGACCTCGATCGACCCTCTAGCCGGATCGCCTTTGGCCTCAATGGCTTCCACACCATTTTTGATCAGGTTGGTGAGCGCTTGCCCAAGCTGACGACGGTCGCAAACGAGCGTCAGCGAAGGATCGGGCGCATCGATCGCAAACGCAATCCCAGGATGCGCAACTTCGTGGAGAAAAACCGCTTGCCGACAAATATCGACCAGCGATTCTTCGCAGAACACAGGCTTTGGCATCCGGGCGAACGAGGAAAACTCATCGACCATTCGCCGCAAATCGCCCACTTGGCGAATAATCGTTTCGGTCAGCCGCGTGAAGGTTGCCGGGTCACTGCTGATTTCGTCGCCGAAACGGCGCTTCAATCTTTCTGCGGCGAGTTGTATCGGCGTCAGTGGGTTCTTGATCTCATGCGCTATGCGCCGCGCCACATCAGACCAGGCGGCGCGTCGCTGATCGTTCAGCTGTGCTGTGATATCGTCGAACGTCAGGACATGCCCCGCATCATCGGCGCTGGTGTGGATCGCCAGTGTGCGAGCGCCTTCGATGGTTGGAACGTCGATGATCGCATCTTCGATCCCGCTCGCCAGATGCGCAGCCAGCTCAGGAGAAAATGCTTCTAATCGAGACCCGTGCCCGTCATTCCGTCCGATCAGGGTTTCCGCCGATCGATTGATCACGCGCACCAACCCGTCAGGATCGACAGCAATCACGCCTGCTGTTACACCCGACAGGACAGTTTCGATAAACACTCGGCGCTGATCGATCGTTTCGCTAGCAGCAATAATCTCTCGACGCTGGCCTGAAAGGGTTTCGGTCATGCGGTTGAATGCTGCCGATAATATCCCGATCTCGTCACGCGATCGCGGGGTCTCGACGCGCGCCTCAAGATCGCCCTCGGTGACGCGCCGTGCCGCATCAACCAGCTGCCCGACAGGTTTTACCAGACGATCGGCGACGTTCAGCGCAACCCATACGGCCACCCCGACGATGAGCAGTGTGACCAGATACAGCGCGGCGTGAAATTGCAGCTGGAGTGTGCGCGAGCGTTCCACCAGATCGTTGTAATTCTGCAATACCAGGGAAAACCGGCGCGTTTGCGCCAGAGTTTCAGGGCTGCTGACGCGTGCAGCATAAACATAGATGTCATCGATGCCCGGCAAAGGGGTGATGGCCTGCATCCTGTCACCCTTCGCCTCGAACACCGTCCGCTTGGTGTCGCGAAGCTTTTGGATCACCGATTGCGGCACCCATTCGTCGGTCGGGCGCTCGTAAGGATTGACGAGCGCCAGCGATTGCGCCGGACCATCGGGCGGCAACCGAACGATTGCGGCTTCCGATAGCTCACGCATGTAAACCTGATATGCGAAATTTTCGTTGAACGGTTTGCTATCGATTGGTGCTACCGAAAGATTGAAGCTCAGATCGCTCGCCATCAGCTCGGTTTCGCGCAGGATGCGCTGCTGCTTTTCGGCGTAAACGGTTTGCGCCATCGTGTTGGCATTTTCGAACATCGTCCGCGCGCGATCCGAATACCAGAACTCAACCCCATATTGAAAAAGCAGCGATGCTACCACTACAGCAAGCAACACCGGAATGCTTGCGATGAGCGAAAATAACGCCACCAACCGCACATGAAGCCGCCCGCCGCCTCGAAGATTGGTGCGCGATGCCCGACGTTTGGCCATACGGCGCCCTGCCAGCACGATCAGTGCGATCGCTGGAACGAGGTTGGCCACCAGAAGTAGGCCAACCAGTGGCGGTGTCAGAAGTTTCCGCCCTGGCTCTCCCCCCGAAAGCACCAGATAGGTCACTAATAATGTCGTCACAAACAGAATTGCCGTGGCAATTTCTATTTTTGGCCACCAACGCCGCCGGCGCAGCCCCACCTCCGCTGTTCGCACAAATCGCAATGCTGGATGAAGCGGACGCGATTCCATTGTTGCAAAGCTACGACATGGGCGTTGCCGATTCAACACGCGATTAACGGTCGGTCAGCGACGCGATGCTAATGTCGCGAAGGACGCCCCAGAGCGGGATCGATCTCCAGTTCCGAAAGACGCTTCCTTAACGTATTGCGATTGAGCCCGAGAAGCTTTGCGGCGCGCATTTGATTGCCGCGAGAAGCGTTCATGACGGCACGCAAAAGCGGCTTATCGACCATATCCGTAACACGATGGGCAAGGCCGGCGGGCGGCAGATTGGGAAGAAATCCTGCAAAATATCTTTGAAGATACTGTTCGATCGCGCCCTCAAGCCCCTTGTCGGCGATGGTGGTGTGCGATTCCGTCGGACCGTCTCGGCTGCCGATCTGCTGCTCGACATGGCGCGCTTCCACAACATCTTCACGCGTGAGGACGGCAAGACGCCTCACCAAGTTTTCGAGCTCGCGGACATTGCCTGGCCAGTTGTGCGCAAGCAACCGCGCGGCCGCGCTCGGCCCCAACGTTTTGGCGGGCAGGCCCTGCGATGCTCCCTTTATCAGAAAATGGCGTGCAAGAACCAGGATGTCATCCCCCCGCTGACGTAAGGGGGGAAGCGAGACGGGGATGACGTTTAGTCGGTAGTAAAGGTCTTCGCG
>JANPIQ010000189.1:0-6701 GCA_031425075.1 Sphingomonadales bacterium | reverse complement strand
CTGGCTTCGGGCACATCGACCCGCGTTTCTGCAACGACAACGGGCGCATCGCTGGCAGGTTCCGCCTCTTCGACCGCCTCGAAGACAGTGTATCCGGCATTGTCGATCACAGGAAGCGCATCGATCGCCACGGCGTGCCGATCCTTCAACCGATGCTTGTACCTGCGAAGCTGCCGTTCGATTTTTTCAGCAGCACCATCGAATGCGAAATGCGCGGTGGCCGCAGACCCAGATCCTTTGAGCACGACCCCCTGCATCACATGTGCGATGATGTCACACCCAAAGCCATGATCGTGCGGCCCTTTGCCGAAGGTGACCTGCGCCGAAAGCGCGCGCGAAAAATATTTGGCAGCCAGCCCTTGCAACCGATCATCGACATGATTGCGAAGCGCATCGCCTGTATCGACCTGATGCCCTGAAACGCGGATATCCATCGGTCCTCCTAACCAGAAACCGCCGCGCGATTAGGCGGCGTCCGATTTCACGTCAATCGCCACCGGTGTCGCGGTGATTGCGACTTCGATTTCGCCCATCAGCCAGATGGGGTCTTTCAGTTTAACCAGAAACGCACGATGGCGCGCCAGTTCTTCGGCCGATGCTGCAAAAACCCGTGCCTTACGAAACCCGGCACTGCCGCCGCTGCCAGCTGAACCGACGATGGGAACCGCGTGGGGCACCAGTTCGGTGACCAGCCCCAGGCCGATCTGCCGCCCGCCTGTCAGCTCGATATAAACTTGTGCGAGCAATTCGGCATCGAGCAGTGCGCCATGCTTGATCCTGTGGCTGCGGTCGATCCCAAAGCGGGTGCACAGCGCATCGAGGCTGTGTTTGGCACCGGGATGACGCTGCCGTGCAAGCTGGAGGGTATCGATCATCCGCGCTTCGGACATTCGCAACCGCCCGCACTGGCCGAGTTCATGATTGAGAAATGCAAAATCGAACCGCGCATTGTGCGCAACGAGCGGGCAATCGCCGAGAAAGTCGAGAAGATCTTCAACCACATCCTCAAATAACGGCTTTGACGCCAGGAAGGCGTCAGACAGGCCATGGATCGCTTCGGCGGCGGGGTCCATCGCGCGTTCGGGATTGAAATAGGCATGAAAGGTCTTGCCGGTTTCGATGCGGTTGACGAGCTCGACGCAGCCGATCTCGACCATCCTGTCACCTGTTAGCGGATTGAGGCCGGTGGTTTCGGTATCGAAGACGATTTCCCGCATCGCACGACTATCTGCGCTTTGCGCCTCGAAGGCAAGCAATCAGCGCCATCACCTGCGCACGAGTTTCGACCATCGGGCGGGCGGTTTCGATCACATGATCGGCGCGCGCGCGCTTTTCACGATCCGGGCGCTGGAGACGGCGGATCTGTGCCAGCCGGGGCCTTGTCATTCCCGGGCGGCGCAGCACGCGTCGCGCCTGTATCCAGCCTGGCGCCGAGACCACGACAACCACGTCGATGCCCTTGATCGGCCTGCCCGGCTTTGCCTTTTCCAAAAGCAACGGAATATCGAGCACCGCGATCGGGCGCGACCGGCATGCCTTCAGCCAGCGGTGGCGCGCGATATGGACAGCAGGATGGATAATCGCCTCAAGCGCGCGGATTTCGGCGGGTTTTCCAAGCACCATTGCCCCCAATTGCTGCCGGTTCACGCCTGCAGGCCCGGTCGATCCGGGGAACCGCGCCTCAATGGCGGGCAGCAGCGCACCGCCGGGGCCCTGGAGCCTGTGCACCTCGGCATCGGCGCAGAAAACAGGAATGCCCGCACTGGCAAACATCGCCGCCACGGCGGATTTCCCCATGCCGATCGATCCTGTAAGCCCGATGACGATCATGCGATCAGCAACTGGCGAAGTTTCGCGTCCTGGTCGCGCGGGGGAGCCACGCCGAAAAACAGCTCGAACGCCAAAGCTGCCTGCCCGATGAGCATCTCGAGCCCGTCGACGGTATCGAGATCGCGCGCGTGCGCGGCTGCAAGAAGCGCGGTTTCCAATGGCGCATAGACAAGATCGTAGACAATCGCATCGTCGGCAAGCGGCGACAGATCGAGATCGAGCGCTGGTTGCCCCACCATCCCCAGCGATGAAGCATTGACGAGAAGTGCTGCTGGCGAGAGTGGCGCGGTCAATGGCTTGACATGACCCTTGAGGCCGAAGCGTGCCAGCAGGCCTGCACCTTTCAGACCATTGCGCGCCATCACCGTCACAGCGCCAACATCAGCGCGCGACAGCGCAAACAGCACCGCCATTGCCGCCCCACCGCTGCCGATCACGACCGCAGGAGCGCCATCAAGCGGCACTTCGGCAATCGGTGCGAAAAATCCCGCAGCATCGGTGTTGGTCGCAATCCAGCCATCATCGTTGCAAAACACCGTATTGGCAGCACCGATAGAGTCGCGCACGCCGCCGGGATCGGCAATATGGTCGAGGACCGCCAGCTTGTGTGGGATCGTTACGTTGCACCCGCGCCAGTGCGGATCGCAGCAGCGTCGTGCAAAATAATCGCCGAGCGCGTCAGGACGGACATGAACTGCCCGGTATTCAGCGTCGATCCTGAGGCTTTCGAGCCAGAAATTATGGATTACGGGCGACTTTGAATGGGCAATCGGATCGCCGATCACGTCTGCATAAGCTTTGGTCATGACGCGATAACGCCATGCGCGCGGAGACGGTCGAGGAGTGGAAGCATCGGCATTCCCAATATCGTAAAATGGCTGCCTGTGATCGATTCGAACAGCTGGATGCCCCGCCCCTCGATCCGGAAGCACCCGACGCATGCCGCAATAGCAGGCCATTCGGCGTCGAGATACGATGCGATAAAGGCATCGCTCAACCGCCTGACTGTCAGCTGCGCATCATCGCTCGCCCCGTCGACCACATGGCCGTCGCGGACGAGCGATACAGCGCTGTCAAGCCTGATGACCTGTTCTGAAAACTGGCGCAGATGCGTCGCCGCCTCACTGCGCGACCGTGGTTTGTCATACAAGGTCGCGTTGACCGACACCATCGAATCGCTGCCGATTACCCATCGCCCCGGGTTCAAAATGGATATCGCAACTGCTTTATTTGTGGCGAGAGCCCGGGTGATTTCGCGCGGTTTATCGCCATTGGCCGTCATCTGTGCAGTGATCGCCGCTTCGTCGATATGCGCGGGCATCGCGTCATATTCGATTCCTGCTGCATCGAGCATCACACGCCGCGATGCGCTTTGCGATGCGAGGATGAGCGGCGCCATCACCCGGCGTCACCCTTGCGTGCATTGTACAGATTGATGATTGCAGCCGCTGCTTCCTCGATAGAGCGGCGCGTGACATCGATGACAGGCCATTGGTTATCGGCGAACAGCCGCCGCGCATATGCCGTTTCGCGTCCAACGGCTTCCAAATCGACATAATCTGTGTCGGGTGTCTGATTGAGCGACAACAGCCGGTTGCGCCTGATCTGGACCAGCCGTTCAGGGTTGGTGACCAGGCCGACCACGATTGGGTTTTTGAGATGGAACAACGCCGACGGCGGCGGCGATTCGATCACAATTGGGATGTTGGCAGTCTTGTACCCCCGATTGGCGAGATAGATTGCCGTCGGGGTTTTCGATGACCGCGACACTCCGGCAAGGACGATATCGGCATCCTCCCAATCTTCCGATGCGATTCCATCGTCATGCGCGATCGTAAACTGGATGGCTTCGACCCGGCTGAAATACGCCGCATCGAGACTGTGCTGAAAGCCCCGTCGCGCTTTTGCGGTTTGCCCGAGGACCGATGACAACGCATCGACAACCGGATCGAGTACAGCAACAAATGGCAGTCCGAGCGTAAGACATCGATTCTCGAGCTTCACACGCATGTCACCGCTGACCAAAGTGAACAACACAAGCCCGGGATTGGCCGCAATATCGGTCAAGGTCCGTTCAAGATGGCCTTCGGTGCGAACCATCGGCCAGAAATGTTTGACGGTTTCAACGCCATCGAACAGCGCAAGCGCCGATTTTGCCACGGTTTCGAGCGTTTCACCGGTCGAATCGGAAAGGAGGTGAAGGTGGAGCCGCATCATCTGGCAAAGTCAGGCCTGTGCATAAGTCGGTGGAATGCGGCACGAACAAGCGCTTGGCAATTGCCCGGCCGAAATTCGGGGCATTTTGCCCCTGTCTTGTCCACAGCTATCGGCAGGCCAGGCCGGTGTTTTCCAAGCCTGTGGACAACGGGTATGATCTTCTTTTTGTTACCGAGCGGTTGACGATCGCCTTTGGGGATGAATCGGAAAGTGTTCGCAATTCCCGATATCTGCCAGCCAACTGCTATCAACATCCTTTAAGATTCTCTTTTATAGGGTTAGGGATCGCATGATGAGTCATTCAATCAAGCCGATCCTGCGGGTTCTCGCAGGCGAAAAACCCGAAGTTCCGCCGATCTGGCTGATGCGTCAGGCCGGGCGCTATTTGCCTGAGTATCGCGAATTGCGTGCGACAAAAGGCGGGTTCCTCGAACTGTGTTACGATCCGCAATCGGCAGCCGAGGTGACGCTTCAGCCGATCCGGCGGTTCGGGTTCGATGGCGCGATCTTGTTTTCGGACATTCTTGTCATTCCGCATGCGATGGGCCAGGATTTATGGTTCGAAGAGGGCGAGGGCCCGCGATTGGCCCCGCCGCTTGTCGATGCGGCCTTGGCAGGGCTCGATGCCGCGCATTCGCGGCTCGATCCGGTGTACCAGACAGTGCGGCGGGTTGTTGCCGATCTGCCGCCGCATGTGACAATGCTTGGATTTGCCGGAAGTCCCTGGACTGTTGCGACCTATATGGTCGCGGGCCAGGGATCGAAGGACCAAAGCCCTGCGCGCAGGCTGGCGTATAGCGATCCTGAGGCATTCCAGTTGCTGATCGACGCCATTATCGTTCTGACTGTCGAATATTTGGCAGGGCAGGCAGCTGCCGGGGTGGAAGCGGTGCAATTGTTCGACAGCTGGGCCGGCAGTCTTTCACCCCAGCAGTTCGAACGCTGGGTGATCGCGCCCAATGCGGCAATCATCGCACGGCTGCGCGCACGCTGCCCCGAACTCAAGATTATCGGTTTTCCCAAAGGGGCAGGTGCCAAGCTGATCGATTATGTACAGCACACCTGTGTCGATGGGGTCGGGCTCGATGAAACGATCGATCCTGAATGGGCGCATGCCATGCTTCCCGAAGGCATGCCGGTGCAGGGTAATCTCGATCCGCTCGCGCTGGTCGCAGGGGGAGATGCACTCACGATCGCCGTTGACCGGATTGTCGCGGCATTTGCCGATCGGCCGCATATCTTCAATCTGGGGCACGGCATCGTTCCCGATGCGCCGATTGCACATGTCGAGGCGTTGATCGCACAGGTTCGCAGGTAATGGTCGGCTGGTTGGGGGCGGCCTATTTGTGGGTGCAGTCGGCGCATATCATCTTTGTCATCTTCTGGATGGCGGGGCTGTTCATGCTGCCTCGATTTCTGGTCTATCACCAGGAATCACCTGCCGGTTCGCCCGAACGCGTGGCGTGGGTCGAGCGCGAACAGCGGTTGATCAGGATTATCCTCAACCCGGCAATGGTCGTGGTCTGGGTGCTGGGATTGATGCTGGTCGTTCACCTGGGCGCAGCGTTCGAAGGCTGGTTCCTTGCCAAGCTGGCGGCCGTGTTCGCGCTTGCCGGCTATCATGGCTGGATGATCGGCTATTCGCGACGATTGGCTGCCGGGGCAGCACGGTTGACCAATCGCCAGCTGCGTATGGCTAATGAAGTGCCGGGAATCGCTGCGACAATCATCGTGATCCTTGTGGTGATCAAACCTTTCTGAGCGCTTGACACAATCTAGGCGCAGACTTATTCCGCGCTCAACCGCTGGGCCGTTCGTGCCATTTTGCAGCGCATCCGAACCTTGCATCGCACATCGTTCAAACGCCGCACGCGGGTTCCTCCCAACTCCCTTTGTGGACACAAGACATGCATTTGAAAGAACTCAAGAAGAAAACCCCGGCGGAACTCGTCGAAATGGCCGAGACATTGGGGGTGGAAGGTGCATCGACCCTGCGCAAACAGGATCTGATGTTCGCGATCCTCAAGGTCGAGGCCGAAAATGGCGAGATCATAACGGGGCAGGGCACGATCGAGGTGTTGCAGGACGGCTTTGGATTTCTCCGGTCACCTGAAAGCAATTACCTTGCCGGACCTGACGATATTTATGTTTCGCCCAACATGGTGCGCAAATTCGGGTTGCGCACGGGCGATACTGTCGAAGGCGAAATTCGCGGGCCCAAGGATGGCGAACGCTATTTTGCGCTAACGATGATCAAGACGATCAATTATGATGATCCCGACGTCGTCCGGCACCGTGTCAATTTCGACAATCTGACGCCGCTTTACCCCGATTCGAAGCTGACGCTCGATCCCGACGATCCGACAGTCAAAGATAAGTCGGCGCGCGTGATCGACATCATCTCGCCGCAGGGCAAAGGCCAGCGCGCGCTGATCGTCGCGCCACCGCGCACCGGCAAGACGGTGCTGCTCCAGAATATCGCCAAGGCGATTACCGACAACCATCCCGAAGTGTTCCTGATCGTCCTGCTCGTAGACGAACGCCCCGAGGAAGTCACCGACATGCAGCGTTCGGTGAAGGGCGAAGTTATCTCGTCGACCTTTGACGAGCCGGCGCAACGCCACGTCCAGGTTGCCGAAATGGTGATCGAAAAG
>JANPIQ010000188.1:0-2119 GCA_031425075.1 Sphingomonadales bacterium | reverse complement strand
GTTGGATAGAGAGTTGGCAATTGGCGCGGGAGTAAATCCCGCGCCGTCGAACGGGTCCGCTCGGACGCGTGACCCGCCGGCCGGGCTTGCCGGGGCCGAAGCCAGTTCCGCTAGCCGCAGGTCCGGCTACGCCTCACCACCCGCAGTTCTTTCCCTTGTTCTGCTTTTGCAGCCAACTCATCACCGGTTTGAAATAGGCGATCATCGCGGTGCCATCGATTTCTCGGCTGCCGGTGAACGCCTGTAACGCATCGGGCCATGGCTTCGAAGCGCCCATTTCTAGCATTGCGTTCAATCGCGAGCCAACGTCCTTGTTCCCATAGAACGAACAGCGATGGAGCGGGCCTTTCCATTTCGCAATGTCGCACGCCGCCTTGTAGAACTGGAACTGGAGGATGCGCGCGAGGAAATAACGCGTGTACGGGGTATTGCCGGGAATGTGGTATTTGGCGCCAGCATCGAATTTAGTTTCGTCGCGTGCAACCGGCGGAACAATGCCCTGATATTTGAGCCGCAGATCGGTCCACGCCTTGTTGTACCCGCCGGTGGGCGTCGCGCCCGAGAACACATCCCAGCGCCATTTGTCGACAAGCAGCCCGAACGGCAGGAACGCGACCTTGTCCATCGCCTGCCGCAGCAGCAGCCCCAAATCCTTGTCGGCGCCCGGCACCTGTGCCTTATCGAGCAGCCCGATCTGGACGAGATATTCGGGCGTGATCGACAGCGCGACCGCATCGCCGATCGCTTCGTGGAACCCGTCGTTCGCGCCGTTGAGATAGAGATACGGCTGCTTGTTATACGCACGCTGGTAATAATTATGCCCAAGCTCATGATGCACCGTCACGAAATCCCCGGTGTTCACCTTTGTGCACATCTTGATCCGCAGATCGTCGACATTATCGAGGTTCCAGGCGCTCGCATGGCAAACAACATCGCGGTCGGCAGGCTTGGTGATTTGCGAGCGTTCGTAGAAGCTCTTGGGCAGCGGCGCGAAGCCCAATGATGAGAAAAAGCCTTCGCCTGTCTGCACCATCTTGAGCGCGTCGTAATTCTTCGCCTTGAGTAACGCGCCAATGTCATAGCCAATATCGCCACTCCCCGGAGGCGCGACGAGCTCGTAAATATCGCCCCACTCCTGCGCCCACATATTGCCAAGCAGATCGGCGCGGATCGGGCCGGTCTTGGCTTGAACGGTATCGCCATATTTCTCGTTCAATTTGGTCCGGGTGTAGCAATGGAGCTGGTCATAGAGCGGCTTGACTTGCAGCCAGAGCTTGTCGGTCAGCTTGGCGAAATCATCGGCGGGCATATCGTACTGCGAACGCCACATCGCGCCGACATCGCTATAGCCGAGTTCCTTGGCGCCATCGTTTGCGATCTCGACCATCCGTGCATAATCGCCGCGCATCGGTGCGCCGACAGAATCGTGCCAGCTTGCCCACATTTCGGACAATTTGGCCGGATCGCGGTTGGTGCCCATTTCGGCTTCGATATCGGAACCGTTGACAGGCTTACCATCGAGGGTGCCCATGCCTTTGCCGTACATCGAATTAAGTTTGGTCGTGATCGTGTTGAGTTCGGTCGCCGCGCCCTCGCGTGTTGGGGCAGGGATCACGATCCCGCCGCGAAGGAAATCGAGCTTGCGCTTGGTGTCGGCCGACAGCGTCGGGATCGCCTGATATCTTGCCGCTTCGGTTGCGAGCCGGACCTGGAGCTCGGTGCCGTCCGCGCCGACCTTGGCGGCCACCGCGTCGGTATCGGGGATGATATAGGTGTTATTGATCCACTGCACCTGATTGCTCAACATGCTGAACTGACCAAGCTCCTTCTCGGCCTTGGCAACAAAGGAATCGGCGTCCGCGGCAGTCGGCGCGCTTTGCGCAAAAGCAGGGGTTGCCAGCACCAAGGCAAGTGCGGTGGCGGTGAATTTGAATGTCATGGGGAGCAACCTCTCAGCGATTTTTCGATTGCCGCTTGATTGGCTGGGAGAAGGGTGGCGGTCAAGGTGGGATTACTTCATCCTCCCTATCGCCTTTGTGATGGGGAGGGGGACCGTTCGAAGCCCCCACGTCGCAATGGTGATGGGCAACAGCCACACAACTAGCCCCCCCCCCCCCCC
>JANPIQ010000187.1:0-4874 GCA_031425075.1 Sphingomonadales bacterium | reverse complement strand
GCATTTTGGGCTATGTCGTGCGCTGGATCGACCAGGGGATTGGCTGTTCGAAAGTCCCCGACATTCACGACATCGGGCTGATGGAAGACCGCGCGACGTTGAGAATCAGTTCGCAGCATATCGCGAACTGGCTGCTCCACGGTGTATGCACCACCGATCAGGTCGATGCCGCGTTTGCCAAAATGGCGGCCAAAGTGGATGCCCAGAATGCGGGCGATCGGCTTTACCAGCGGCTGGCAGGCGACAGCATTGCGCTCAAAGCCGCGCGTTCGCTGGTTTATGAAGGTGTCAGTCAACCCAACGGCTATACCGAGCCGCTGCTTCATCGCTTTCGCCGGGAGAAAAAGGCGTCGGCCTAGACCCTTCTTCACTCAGATTGAAGCGACGTGATCGTCCGGAGCGGTGCGCTGGGTAGGAGCAGGTTGAACCGCGGGGTCCCGTGCAAAGGCTGCGACGCCCCCAGCGCACCTCTCCGGACGACCGCCTCCGGACGACCGCCTCCGGCGGCGGGCCGCTTTTGCCGCGAGCCGTCGTCGCGTCGTCGGTCACGATGAACGACATCGCTCCCTCCTATCTCCTCGTCTCGCGGCAAAATCGGCTGCGTCACGCGCTTCAATCTGAGTGAAAAAGGGTCTAGCGCGCAGTTGCCATTTGCGCCGCCTTCCACTCCATGGCGTTGCGAACGCGCCACTCGACCGACGGATGCGTATAGAACAGAAACTCCTGCACCGGATGCGGTCGCGGGTTCCGATATTCGGCGGTCTTTACAAGGGCGGTCGCGAGCGCTTCGGGCAGGTTCACGGTCTTGAGCGAGTAATTGTCCGCCTCGCGTTCGCCCATCCTTGTCATGCCATTCAGGATCGGGGTGGCCAGCGTCAGCAGAAACCCGATGACAAACAGCAGCACCGGCAATCCTGCCGCTTCATCGATCGCGGCCGTGCTGCCGAAGCGGGCCGCAAACCAGGGATAGAGTCGTTGTGTGAGGAAAAACGCGACCAGCGATAGCGCCGAGACCAGCAGCACCGAGCGCCAGACATGGCCCAGCACGTAATGGCCAATCTCATGCCCTGTCACCGCTTTCACTTCATCGAGCGATGCCTTGCCGAGGGCGACATCGGAAATTGCAATCCGCGCCGATCCCAAGATGCCCGACACGTTGGCGGTGAAGTTATTCGACTGGCGTGACCCGTCGAACATGAATATCCGGTCATGCGGAATCGCCGCTTCGTCAGCCATCGCAAGCAAGGCCGTGCGCACCGGGCCTTCGGGGACAGGCTTATATTCGTTGAAGATCGGCTCGATCAGGATCGGGGCCAGCAACAAGGTGATTGCCGCAACGGCAGCGGTGAACCCGCCGCCCCATAGCCACCACGTGCGCCCCGCGCGCCGCATCAGTGCGTAAATCCCGAGGAAGAAGGCCGCACCAAGCACGACACTGATCGCAAAGCCGATCAGATCCTGAACCAGAAAATCGGTGAACGGCTGGCTTGTTCGCCCATAGCTTTTCTCGCGATACCATTCGGTGTAGATCGACCAGGGAAACGACACTATGCCCGTTGCAAGCAGCGCAGCCGCCGATACGATCCAGGTTCGCGCCGCCCACCTGCGTGTCGAAAGTCGGTTTGCCAGCCGATCTAGCCCGCCCCAGCGGACGACCAGCCAGGTGACAATGGCGCTTGAAACAAGCCCGCCAAGGATCATCCAGTGACTGCCAATGGTGTAGCTCGCAGCCTCGGCGAGTTGCTCGGCGCCAAGGCTGTCGATCATTCTTGCCGTTTCGGCGGCTGGGCTGAAGGTCATTTCACGCTCCTTGGTCGCCAACTGTATTGTAGAAGCAACACACCAAATGCAAGCCTGACGGCTGCAGTCCTAGGCACGCGCCTCGCCCAATTCGATCCAGCCGAACGGGCGGGGTGTTTCGGGCAGGTAGTAGCGCTCGAATTCGCCAAGTGTGAACCCGGCTGAGGAATAGGCATCGGCGACGGGACGAGTCAGGTGGCAGCCGCCGCCAATGCGTTTCCACAGCGGCTCGATACGGCGCTGCCACGTCCTGACCGACGCATCGGGCGCGCTGCCATGTTCGAGGAACAGCACTCGGCCGCCGGGGCGCAACACGCGACGCATTTCGGCAAGCACCTGCTGCTGGCTTTCGACCGAACACAGCGTGAATGTCACCAGCACGGTATCGAAACTGTCATCGGCAAAGGGCATCGCTTCGCCGACGCCTCCGCGAATATCGGCAGCCATGCCTCTGACTTGGGCGGCGTTGCGCGAGGCATCTAGAAGGACTGGGGAGGGGTCCAAGCCTGAAAAACTGGCGATACAGGCCGGATCGTAGAACTGCATGTTGATCCCGCCACCACAGCCAAGCTCAAGCACGTCCCCAGATGCCTGCGGCACGATCCGGCTGCGCGCTTTCATGATCTGCGGTTGCGCACAGCAATAGCCGATCAGCTTTGGCACGATCTTGCGATCCCACCAGCCAGGTTGAGTGGCGGTCATGCGATCTCTCCCCGATCAAACCGGCGGCGGCACAAGGCCGATCATCCGCATCAGCGCAGCTTGCGCCAGCATGACGACAAGCCAGAACAGGATGTCTTTGGCCGCAACGCTCCAGGCAATGTCGCGAAGACGGTAACTTGCGATCAGCGCCGGTGCGACAAAACCGATCCAGATGATGAAGGCACTGCCCAGCGTCATCGTCCAGACATCGCCCTTTGGCGGTGCCAGGATCAGTGCACCGGCGAGAATTGCGCCAATCCACCAGTGCGCAACCAGCATCGTCACGAGCGTCGTGGTGGGAACCGCCTTGCGATACCAAAGCGCGCCAATGCCAAGCGTGGCGAACGCCGCGACACTGATCGGCCAAGCGTTGAGCAGAATGTAGATCATCTCCGGTGACTTTGAAGGTTCATAGATAGGCCCCGAATTCCGCGACGATATCGCGATACAGTTCGCGTTTAAAGGGAACGATCAGGCGTTCAAGATCGGCGGGTGGGACCCATTGCCACGCGCGGAACTCCTGATGTTTCGTTGTGATATCGATGTCGCCGTCATCCCCCAAAAGTCGCATCAGGAACCAGTGCTGGCTTTGCCCGCGATATTTGCCGCCCCAGATCTTTCCCATCAGCTCAGGAGGGAGATCGTAGACATGTTCGCGCGATGATCGGGCAACGACGCTGGCGAGGCGGGGGTTAATGCCGGTTTCCTCCTCCAGCTCGCGCAACGCCGCCTGCTCGGGCTCCTCCCCCGGATCGATCCCGCCCTGTGGCATTTGCCATGCCTCGACGCTGCTATCCAATCGCTGGCCAACGAACACTAGGCCATCGCGGTTCAGCAGCATCACGCCAGCGCAAGGCCGGTAGGGGAGGTGTTCGAAGCCGTGGGTCACGCTGGTGCCATCGCCTCTTCGAGAAAGGATTTCAGCACCGAAAGATGCGCATCGATATCTTGCTGCGATGACGGAATGCCCTTGCGAAGGCAGATATAGCCGTGGATGTTGCCCTCTGCTTCGCGATATTCGACGCGGACGCCGTCGGCCTTGAGCCGCTCCACATAGGCGCGGCCTTGATCTCGCAACGGATCGAGGCTGGCGGTGGTGACAAGGCTCGGCGGCATCCCGGTCTGGTCGAACAGCAGCGGATCGGCACGGCGATCGCCTGCCACCCACGCATATTGATCGCCGAACCATGTCATGCTGGCTTCGGTCAGGAGGAACCCTTCCTTGAAATCGCGATAGCTTTGCCAGTCGAGGCTCGATGATACTGTCGGGTAAATCGGGTATTGCGCAACCACCGGAACCGCCGCTGGTGCATCGCGGAGCGCCATCGCGGTGACGATGGTCAGGTTGCCGCCCGCGCTGTCGCCCGACAGCACGAGCCCGGTGCAGGGAATGTTATCGGCAATCCACCGCGTTGCGGCTTCGCAATCTTCGGCGGCGGCGGGGAAGGGCGCTTCGGGAGCCATTCGATAATCGATCGAAATCACCGGCATGTCGAGCTGGCGTGCCGCTTCGGCGCAATAAGGCTCGTGCGTGCCGATGTCTCCGATCACGAAGCCGCCGCCGTGGTAGAATACCATGATCAACCCCGGCGCACGTTCGGCCCTCGGATCGTACAGCCGCGCCGCAATATCGCCTTCCGGCCCGGGGATCGTCATGTCCTCGATCCGTCCCAATACACCTGTCTCGGCATCGGCGACGTGCCGCATAACCGTCATCATGGTGCGCGCATCTGCGGCGGAGACCTCGTGCATCTTGGGACCGGGCTGCGCGTTGACGAAGCCAAGAAAGGCGGCGGTATCGGGGCGGACATAGGGATCGGACATCGGCTTTCTCCTGTGATTTAGGAATAGGCTACCCGACGCGACCCGTGCCGTCTATCGGTCGCAAAAGGCAAAAAATGCGGGCGTTTGCCGCTAACAAAAAATGGCGGATTTCTCACGGAGTTGAGAGTTAGATGGGGAGTCTCCGACACCGCGCATATCCTGCCGATGCATCGTCCTACCCCGATACCAATGCTGGCTCGCGCAAAAGCGCAGAGGGCGCAAAGGTCGACGAGAAGTCGAATACAATCGCCCTGCCTCACATCAAGCCCCACAGTCTCTGCGTCCTCTGCGGCTCTGCGCGAACCGGGCAACGCAATCGCCACAGCTTCGCTGTTGCAAAAAATGGCGGATTTCTCACGGAGTTGAGAGTTAGGTGGGGGGGTAGGTGGGTCGGCGACGAGCTTCCCGGGAACGGAAAAACGGCAGCGATGCGAGCAATGTTGACATTCCACCGGTCTGGCAGGAATATTCCTTTTTGTCAAGATTAGCGTGGCGTTGCGGGCACGCGCGCGTTGGTTCAGCCTAGCGAAAGTGAGATCGGCGCACTC
>JANPIQ010000186.1:0-1892 GCA_031425075.1 Sphingomonadales bacterium | reverse complement strand
CCGTAATCCATCCCAATCGGTGATCAGGATCGTGCGATTTGTTTTCGCGATATAACCATAATCCGACAATGATCGAATGACCCGGCTGACATGTACGGGAGTGAGCGCAACCGCGTCAGCCAATTGTTCCTGCGTCATCGGCAATTCATAGTGGAGTTTTTTACCAAGCCCGGTTTTGTGCAGCCGGAACGCAAACTCGCACAGCAAATGCGCAAGCCGGGTTCGTGCGTCGCGCCGCCCGACATTGAGCGTCCATTCGCGGAAGATTGATCCGTCGACGAGCGTTTCGTGCCACATCAGCAGACCGACGTTCGGACGTTCGGAAAACAGTCGGATGATCGCCGAAACCGGAATAAAAACGGCCTCGATGTCGTTGAGCGCCTGAACATTATGATCGGACCATTTCAGCAGCGAGTTGTGAATATCGACCAGATCGCCGCGCATATGGATCGAAAACACTTGGCGTTCACCATTGCCAGTCAATTTGTGACGGATTGCAAATCCGGAAAGGAGCACGGCTGCAACATCGGGCCTGTCGCCTTCGCGAGTGATGTAGCTTCCTTTTTTGAGTTGGCGCAATGTACCGGGAAGAGCGTGGATAGCGGCTTCATCGTCAGCGTCGAGCTCCCCCCAGTGACTAAGCTTGGCAACCAGCGCGTCGAGCGCATGGCCGTTGCCGGTTGACATTGACGCTTTCCCTTCATCCGACGGGAACGAGTCGGCAATCTCCAACGGGTGCCGAAAACTCCGCCAAGGCTGTCTGCTAGCCAAACAATTGGAAACTTGCAGCCAATTGAGTTAATATCGAAAGTTGTTAATCGGAGTCAAATATGGCTGATTTCGCAGGATCGCCGTTACATCTGACGATTGAAAATCCGCGATACCCACGTGATGGGGAACGCGCGCCTATGCCCGCACCAGCATCAGGTTGAGTTGCGCCATCGCCACGGGTTTGGCGGGATCATCCTGCCACGCAATCGCCTCGACATTGGCGACGCGTTTGCCCAGCCGTTCGATCGTGGCACGCGCCAAAGTCGGTGCTTCGATTGCGCCGCGCATATAGGTGACCGTCACGTTGATCGGCTTGATCGTGACGGCTTCGCCCGCCCCCAGCGCGTCCTGCAACGTCCTGAACGCCACCGCTTCGAGAAGCCCTGCGAGCGCCCCGCCATGGATGAACCCGGGGCGTCCGCGCTTGCCTTCATCATAGGGCATCGTGAGGATCAGGCGGCCATCGTCATCGGCGCTGCGGATGAACCCCATCGTCCGGGCATAAGGCGAATCACGACCGATCATCCGGCAGCGGTGAAGAAATAGGTGCCCGCGACGTGCGCAATCGGCTTGTCAGGATCGCCATCGTGCGCCGAACCGCGCACGAATGCGACCGAGCGCGTCAGATGCACGCATTCGCCATAGCCGATAACGGCGTTGCCGGGCTTGGCAGGGCGGAGATAATCGACGCGAAGATCGAGCGTTGCCTGCGGCTGGAACGCCTTGGTCTTGAGCCAGATCGACATGCTCGTTACCATATCCATCAACGTGAAGATTGGACCAGAGGCAAGGATGCCGGTCGCTTCGTCGCTGACGAGCTTTTCGGCATAGGGCAGTTCGAGTTCGCACCAGCCTTCGCCATGCGCACGGTGAACGATGCCCAGCACGCCATTGTGTCCGTTGCGCGCGAGCATATTGATCATGCGCATCGGATCAAAGCCATCGGGAAACTGTGCATCTGCCATCGCCAAATTGGCTAGGGCGATGGGTGCTAGATTGCAACCCGATGCCGCGCTAACGATGCTTCGACAGCGCGAAGCAATCGCGCGCCCGATGAGAGGACCAGCCCCCGATGCACCCCTATGTCCACGCGCAGACACACCCCGACAAGCCCGCCGTGA
>JANPIQ010000185.1:0-2233 GCA_031425075.1 Sphingomonadales bacterium | reverse complement strand
CCGCCGGCCCTGCAGCCCGCCCGTGGGCATCGCCGCCGTGGCCCGCCCGATAAACGTGGCGTTGGCAAAACCGCGCAGGCGGGCCAGGTCGCCGCTCACCACGGGTTCGGGCTGGCCCATCATGTGGCGGCCCAGCGCCGTGTGCCGGGGCACCCGCAGCAAGCGCGTCGCCGTAAGAAAAGCCCACATGATTTGGTTATTGGGCATAGCCGGCGTTTTCTCATCAAACGCCACCACCACCGCCCGGCCGGTGGCCGCGATGTCGGCCGCAATTTGCAGCGCCGAGTTGCCACTGCCCACCACGGCTACCGGGCCGGAGCCGGGCAGCTGGGCGGGCTGCTGGTAGGCGCTGCTGTGCAGCTGCGCTACGGTGGGCGGGAGGGTAGTGGCCCATTCGGGCACATTGGGCGTGGTGTACGGGCCGGTGGCCACAATCACCCGGCGGGCGTGGTAGGTGCGTCCGGCGGCCGTTTGCACCACGTAGCCGCCGGCCTGGCCAGGGGCAGCGGCCAGGCGGGTCGCGCGCTGCTGCAAGTCGAGGGGGAAGCCAAAGTGCGCGGCGTAGGCCCGCAGATACGCGGTGGTTTCGTCGCGGGTGGGATAGTGCAGCGGCGGCGTGGGCCACGCGTAGCCGGGCAAGCCACTGGCCCACGCCGGGGAGAACAGCCGCAGCGAGGCGTAGCGGCTGGCCCAGGCTGCCCCGGCCGTGGGGCCGGCATCGAGCACCCGGAAGTCGATATTCGCCTGCTGGAGATAATACGCCGCTGCCAGCCCCGCCTGTCCCGCCCCGATAACGACGGTATCGGTCGTGATGCCCGCGGGCGTAGTGAAATCAGCCATTGATGATTGCGAGAGCGGTTTCCGCTACAGAATTAAAAATGAAGAATTAAAAATTAAAAAACTGAAAATCATGACTTTTGATTTCCAGTTCGATGATAAATTGATATTCAAACACCTCACACCTCACACCTCACACCTCACACCTCACACCTCACACCTGTTGCTCCGGGAATTCCGTGCGCAGGGCGGTCATCACCTTTTCGGTGGTGGCACGCACCAGCGCTACCTGCTGGGCCGCGTGGGCGGGCGCGGGCGGGCTGTCGCCGTAGGTTTCCACTTCCCGGATGACGAGGCGCAGGCTTTCCACACCCAGGCCGTCGAGGGAGCTTTTGAGGTGATGGGCGGCGTCGCCGAGGGCTTCCCAGTCGGCCTTGGTCAGGGCCTCGTCGAGGGCGGTGAGAATGGCGGGTGTGGTTTCGATGAAGGCCCAGGCCAGGCGCCGCACAATGGCTTCATCGTGACGCACCAGCTGGCGCACGTTATTCAGGTCGTAGAGAGGGGCAGGCATTGCTGAGAATGGGGTAAGTGCAGGTTCGGGACTGGTGGTGCCGGTGTGGCGGGCCAGCACGGCCTGCATGGTTTCGAGTAGCTGTTCTTCGCGGTAGGGCTTGGCCAGGTAGCCGGCAAAGCCGGTGGCCTGCAGGCGCTCGGCCTCGCCGGCCTGGGCGCGCGCCGTGAGGGCGATAATGGGCGTGGCCGCCTGCACGGGGTTGGGGTGCTCGCGCAGGGCGCGGGCGGCCGTTTCGCCGTCCATGCCCGGCATCTGAATATCCATGAGCACAAGGTCGAAAGGCCGGAACTCAAACAGCTGAATAGCGGCCGGGCCGCTGGCCGCCGTGGTCACTTCCCAGCCCCAGTTGCGCAACACGGTTTCGGCCAGCAGGCTGTTCACCAGGTTGTCCTCGACCAGCAAAACCCGGCCGGTTACGGCGCTGGGTTCGGTCGTTGCCGCTAGCGCGGCCGGGGCCGGTGGGGCCACTGGTACCGGCCGAAAGGCCAGGCTGAAGGCAAACGTGCTGCCCTCGCCCACCTCGCTGCACACCCGCAGCATGCCGCCCATCAACTTCACCAGCCCGGCCGAGATACTCAGGCCCAGGCCCGAGCCGCCGTATTCGCGGTCGGTGCTGGCGGCGGCCTGCGCAAATGGCTCGAAGACTTTATCCAGGGTATCGGGCGGGATACCAACTCCCGTATCGCTCACCAGGAATTGCAGCCAGATGGTATCGGCCGGCTCGTGGTGGCCAACTGGCGCCGTCCCGACCTGGCAGCGCAGCCGCACCTCGCCGGTGGTCGTGAATTTGATGGCGTTGCTGACCAGGTTGAGCAGCACCTGCCGCAGGCGGTAGGTATCGCCGAGCACGGCGGGCAGATAAATGGGCTTCTCCACGCGCAG
>JANPIQ010000184.1:0-20090 GCA_031425075.1 Sphingomonadales bacterium | reverse complement strand
CGCCGCGCCCATATCCTGGATGGCAACAATCGCGTCGGTTGCCATCAGTTCGAGGCAGGCCTCGATCAGCAGCTTTTCGGTGAAGGGATCGCCGACCTGCACCGTCGGGCGCTTCTCCTCGGCATCTTCGCCGAAATCGGCGCTCGCCATTGTCGCACCGTGAATGCCGTCGCGCCCGGTCTTCGATCCGACATAGACGATCGAATTGCCGATACCCGAAGCTGCCGAATAGAAAATCTTGTCCTGATCGGCGATCCCCACCGTCATCGCGTTGACGAGGATGTTGCCATCGTAGCTGGGATGGAAATTGACCTCGCCCCCTACCGTCGGTACGCCAACGCAATTGCCGTAACCGCCGATCCCACGCACAACGCCCGAGATAAGGTGCTTCATACGGGGATGATCGGGCGATCCGAAGCGCAACGCATTCAGATTGGCAATCGGCCGCGCGCCCATCGTGAACACATCGCGCAAGATGCCGCCCACACCTGTTGCTGCCCCCTGATAAGGCTCGATGTACGAAGGGTGGTTGTGCGATTCCATCTTGAAGATCGCGGCCTGCCCATCGCCAATGTCGATCACGCCGGCATTCTCGCCTGGCCCGCAGATCACCCACGGGGCTTCGGTAGGCAGCTTCTTCAGGTGAATCCGCGACGATTTGTAACTGCAATGTTCGGACCACATGACGGAGAATATGCCGAGCTCGGTCAGGTTCGGCTCACGCCCCATCGCGTGGAGAACGCGGTCATATTCTTCAGGAGACAGCCCATGCTGGGCGACGAGTTCGGGGGTGATGTCAGACATTCCCCGCGCCTTAGCGAGCGGTCGCGTCTGCGCCTACCCCTTCACCTCGGCGAGGAAAGCCCGCACGCGCTCGGCATTGAACCCGAGATCGCCTTCGCCGACGCGGCTGATCGAGCGCATGTCGATCCGGCTGCCGGTGCCGTCGGGCGTGACACGTATGATGATGTCATCCTTGAACTTGAAGGGCGTCAGAGTGGCGGTCGCCTCGATCGAATCGGGGCGTTCGGCAGCAATCTCCCAACCGCTTGCGAGGATCAGCACTTTGGCTTTTGCCAGTGTCTCGGCAGGCGAGGTCGCAACCGTCACGGGTCGAATGTCGGGAAAAGCCTTCGCATGGATCGCCCGCCATTCGGCTTCGCCGCCGTCAAGCCCCAGGAAGCGGTCTTCGCGAACCCTGAGTGTCTGGTAGGCAGGAAGATTGACCAGATCGGTCGTCACTTCGTGGGTGAGCGGATAGGACGTGGCGCGCGCGATGGCCCAGCCGGCGACAGCGAGCAAGGGCAGGGTCGCAATCAGCCCGATCAGCGCGTGGCGGCGAAGCCCCGCAGGCTTGCGGATCAACGCGACGATGGCTGCAACAGCTGCAATCAATGCAAGCACGACAGCCGCCACCACCCCGAGCAGCCCTGCGATGAAATGCCACCATCCCCAGCCTGTTCCATACGCAGCCAGAGCGGCAATTGTCGTTGACCCCAGCCCCAGCCAGAATGCTGTTTTTGCCGCTTTTGCGCCCTTCATGCGTGTTCCCCATCTTCGCGCCAAGCGGCGATCGTTGTCCTGTGTAGCAGCCTGTCATGCCCGTCATAGCCGCCGGTTGCGGCGTGCAGCAGCGATCGGTTATCCCACATCACCAGCATGTCCGACTGCCATTTATGGCGATACTGAAATTCTTTGCGACCTTGCCATTGGTAAAGCTCGATCAGCAGCGGCAGCGCCTCTTCTTCGGGCATGCCCTCGATCCCGATGATATAGCCAAAACAGCTGAACAGCCCTTGCCGCCCGGTTTCGGGATGCGCACGGATCAACAGGTGGCGCTGGACCGCCTCGGCCGCCTTCGATGGGCGGATGTCCATCGACCGGCCTGTGTCGGCGTTCCCGTAAAACCCGTCGGGGGCATAAGCGCGCCTCGCCGAATGGAGCGCGGTCAGCCCATCGAGCCTGGCGCGCATGGCGGGCGGCATCGCTTCGAGCGCGGCATGCTGGTTGGCGAACAGCGTATCGCCCCCGCTCGGCGGGATCGTGATGCCGAACAGGCAGGTCCCCGCGGGCGGTTCGGCCTGAAAGCTCCAGTCGCTGTGCCAGTTTTCGGCAAACAGTGGCGCGGTTTCATCGGCGCGGCGTTCGACTGCGATCACGTGATCGCGCCCCGGTATCGGCGCGATGAACGGATCGTTGCCGAATCCGCCGAATGCGACCGTGAACGCTTCAAGATCGTCATCGCTCATGCGCTGTTCGGGGAAGGCAAGGACATGGTGTTCGAGCCACGCCGCGCGAATGCCTGCGACAGTTGCAGGATCGAGCGGTCGAGTCAGGTCCACACCCGTCACCGTCGCGCCGCACGCCTGTCTAGATGTTTCGACAATCATGCCCGCACTGTGGCGCACGCGCATTTCGCTTGCAATCCCGCGTGCGACGCGCTCGACTTGCGTTGATCAATGGGGGAGAGTGACCAGTGAACATCATCGCAAGGATATTGGTGCTGCTGGTGGGTGCGCTTTTCCTGTTCCTCGGCATCGGCGTCTGGTTCAATTTCGATCAAGGGCTGACAGGGTTCGCGATAACCGTCACCGAACCATTGGGTCGCGCAGCAATGCGCGCCGATTTCGGCGGGTTCTTTTTCAGTATCGCGACCTTCTGCGCGCTCGCCGCATGGCACAAATCGCGCTGGTGGGCAGGCGCAGCGGCAATCCTCGTCGGCTTTGCACTCTCAGGCCGCGCGCTATCGATTCTGCTCGAAGGTCCGGCCCCCGGTGGCATGACGCCGATGCTCGTCGAGGCCGGGTGCGTCGCGGTGCTGCTCGGCGCGCGGTGGCTATGGTCAAAGCAACCCTAAAGGCGCGGTTCGCTATTTTGCTTCGGGTGCCGGTGTCGGAAGCACTGGGGCATTTGCACCGATCACCGTTGCCTGACGAAGGCTCAGCTTCCATGAATTGCCGTCACGCTGCCAGATGTCGGTAAACCGTCGGGTCAAGATTTGCCCCGCCGCCGGGGCACCTGCGCGCGGTTCGTAGGTTTCGGCCCCCATGATAACGACCTCATCGTTGCCGCGGGCGGCTGCATATTCAACCGATCGCCGGAGATATTTGTATGAGATAATTCCCGCCTGGAATCGCTGCGCTGCCACCGCAGCCGTCACGACATTGTTGAACGGACTGTTGACCATCGCGTTGGCGGCAAAACGGCTGGTAAAACCGGCCTTGTCGCCATTGACGATAGCGGTATCGAGCGCTGCGATCTCAGCAAGGACCGCCGCGACCCGTGGCTCTTTTGCGGCTTCTGCAACTGAGGGGTTTGCCGCAGTCCATTCCGCATGCGCGGGCATGGCGGCAAGAACAATGGTGACGATGGCAGTCCGGATCATAACCCACTCCATGTAGCGTGATCATATAAATCTCAGCAGTGCGACTTTGCCTCATTGCAGCGATCACACTTGCGTACAGCATCGCTGATAATGTCAAACAATGCGCCACGGCACACAGTCCAAAACAAATTCACCCATGCGCGCCGAAATGGTGCGCGATCGCGGCCCCGACGCGGAGCGTGAGCGCGTACGCATCGGCGATGGGACCGATATAAGCCGACTGGATGCTCGCATAGGTCTGTGCGCCGTCATCGGGATAGTCTGTCGGTTCGGTAACCGCAAAATCACCGATCTCGGGTTCGGATACCGGATAGGCCCGGCGCAATTGGGAAACGGCTTCCTCGATGCGCAACGTCAGCACCATTTCTATGACATCATCGCGCGCAATGTCGTTCGAGCGCGAGAAGGCGGGGATTTGCACCGCCTTCAAAAACATGTGCTGCATCAGCGCGAGCCGGATAGCGTGGAGCGCGCCCAATGACCGCCGCGTGTCCTCGCGCCCCGGCACCGGATCGCGTTGCGGAAGACGCGCGAGCAAGCGGTTGAGCTTCAGCCCGTCAATCCTCAGCCGCGAGGCCAGTCTTCGGAAGACGCCATTGCGATCATCGTTGATCAGATGTTCAGCGAGCGCCAGGCTTGCGCGCTCCAACCCGGTTTCCGCCCCGCGATACGGACGGCTGGCCCAATAGGCCGAATTGAACAACTCGCCATAGGCCGCGACCGATTTGATGCTGGCAAGCGCATTTGCCGCATCGAGCATCCGCATGAGCGTAAGGCCGCGCGGCGAGGCGGCGATGAGTGCTGCCACCGCCTCGATATCCTCCCCCGCTGCGGTGCCAACGCCTGCGATCACGTTGACCGGATAGCCAAGCTGCTGGAGCACGGCATTGTGCGGGATCGCGCGAATTTGCCGCAGGTTCATCTCGCGGTCGGCCGCAAGATCGGACTGGCGGCGCGATTTGCGGCTGCCGGTTTCATTGAGCAGCCCCAGCCCGAACGCGGTGATCGCGCGGGTGTATGACCGGCTTTCGAGATAGTCGCGCTGCACAGCGCGAATACCGCGATAAAAATCGAGGCTCAGATCGGTGCGGGTGTAGAACGGGTCTTCGGTGGTCGGCGCAGGGGTGCATTCGATTTCGGCAATGCGGGTGAGCGTTGCCAGTGCCAGTTCGGGCGTGCGGAAAAACAGATAGCCGTCACCGCCCTGAAAACTGACCTCTGACTCGACGCGCGTGCCGCCGTTGGCAAACTGCGCCAAGGCCCAACCGCTCATCGGATAGCGCAGCCGATCGGCCATATCTGCTGGATGCGCACCGCGACCCATCGATTCGCCATGGGTATTGAAGATCAGTGCCGCAACGCCGGTCAGCCCCGTCTTCTGGATGGCGCGGGCAAGTCGTCCATGTAGCCGCTCGATCGCAAGCGATGCAGGCAATTGCCCGACAAAGCGGCCAGCATCTGAAAATCCCGTCTGGATCGCCACGCGTCCGCGCGCCCGGGCATAGTCCTGATAAGCTGGCTCTGTGAGCAGCGCGTCGAGGAAGCGACCGCCATGTTCGAGTGCGCTTTCAGTTTCGAATAACGGCGACACATCGACCTTGTGATCGATCCCGAACAGTCTGGCGAAATAGAGCGCGGCGAGCACCGTCGTCGGTGCTTCGCACTCGGCAATCAGCATCCGGATCGGCGCGTCGGCATCGATGTGATGGAGGATCTGCGCCATGGCAAGGAACTGGCGGATTGCGGTCGTGCTCTCGATCGCGAGTGCTGCAAAATTGCTGCGGAGAGGCTTGGCTTCGGCAAGCAATGTCCGCATTCGTTTCAATGCCGTGCCGCTTGCCAGATCAAGGCTGTTATCGGGATCGATGCGCCTGCGGATCGCATTGTGAAGTTGCGCCGCATTCACGCGGAAGTGGATCCAGCCCATCCCGAGACCATCGGCCCGCATCGCGGCGGCAAGCGTGAGCAGATCGATGGCCCTGTCATGGCCAACCGCCAGCGCCTCAATCTCGGCAATCAGCGGCGCAAGGCTGGTAAGCTTTGCCGGATCGTC
This sequence comes from Sphingomonadales bacterium, assembly GCA_031425075.1. GTDB lineage: Bacteria > Pseudomonadota > Alphaproteobacteria > Sphingomonadales > Sphingomonadaceae > Aquisediminimonas. The sequence continues at coordinate 14,652 of JANPIQ010000184.1, read as the reverse complement.
GGCGGTCAGCGCATTGGCGGCAGCGGCAAGATCGCCGGGTTCGTCGAGATTGGCAGCGAAGCGTTCGGCCATGTTGCGCGTGTGCGCTTCGGCGGCGTTAAGGGTCTGTGATAAACCTCTCCGTTCATGGGGAGGTGGCTCGCCACCGACGAGACGCAGGGGGGAGTGAGAAGGCCCCTTATTAAGGGTTCCCCTTCCACCATCGGGCTGCACCCGACGGGCCGCCTCCCCGTGAACGAGGACGATTTGCTGGAGCGCCTCCGCATACCCCCTCAGCCGCTCGGCCTTTTCAGTGAGCCGGAACGAAAGGCTCGTTGCCCAGCCGATATCGGTGCGGCCATCCATGTCGTAACCCACCCAGCTGGCGAGGCGGAAGGGCATCGGGCGGACCGCCTGCCACTGGCGCGGCCAGCAATCGCGTGCGACTTCGAGGATAATGCCCGAAAGCGTATCGCGCGCGATCGCTGCACGGCGCATCGCCGCCATCGCCTCTTCATGTTCGCCGACCAGAGTGACGGGCTGACGCTCAGCGCTGGCGATGCAGACCGATGCATCGACTGCGCCGCTGCTCGCGGCATCGGCAACGGCATCGGCTTGATCGGCGGTCAGCAGAAATGTCGGGTGCGCAGTGAACACGCAGTGGAGCAATGGCCGTTCCCAAACGGCACGAAAGCCATCGAAATTGCCATCGGCGGCACTCGCTTCGACGAGCGCGCGAAACGCGGCTTCATTGTCATCAAGCGCAACCGGCGCCAGCAGGCGGTGCAGCCGGGTTGCGCGGCTCTGCAGCGCTTCGCATTCGAGTTCGGCGATCAGGGTGCCAAGGCTCGCAAGGCTCTGCGTGCCATTCTCGATATCGCGCGAAAGATCGAGGCTGAGCTGGAATACAGGGTTGAACAGCGGGGTTTCGCGCGTCCGCTCATGCAGCAGCTCGAGCCGGGCGCGGAGATCACCGGCGCTGGTCACTGCGCGAGCCCGGCGGCCGCACGCGCCGCCGCCTCGATCGCCGCCACATCGGGCTTACCCTTACCGACGATCCAGCTGCCGCCGACGCACAGCACCGGATCGATCGCGAGCCAGTCGGGCGCGGTATCAAGGCTCACTCCGCCCGTCGGGCAAAATCGCGCCGCACCGAACGGCCCGGCCAGCGCCTTGAGCGCCGCGATCCCCCCGCTGGTGCTTGCCGGGAAGAATTTGAAGTGCGACAGACCAAGGTCCATCCCGCGCATGATGTCACCTGCATTGGCGATCCCGGGAAGGAAGGGAATGCCGCTGGCGACTGCTGCCCGCCCGAGCGGTTCCGTCAGCCCTGGCGAGACAATGAACTCTGCCCCGGCATCAAGGCTCGCACGCAGATCGGCTTCGTTGAGCACGGTGCCAGCGCCCACAATCGCGCCTTCGACTGCTTTCATTTCGGCAATGACTTCGAATGCAGCGGCAGTGCGCAACGTCACTTCGAGCACGCGCAAGCCGCCCGCTACCAGCGCCTCGGCGATCGGTTTTGCATCTTTTGCATCGTCGATCACCAGCACCGGAATGACGGGCGCTGTCCGCATTATGGTTTCGATCGGCGTCATGGATGCTCCCTTGCAAAGGCGGCGGCCGCGCCAAACAGGCCGGGCTGCGGATGGGTGATGAGCTTGACCGGGATGGCGGCCATCAGCGCCTCGAACCGGCCCTTGGCGCAAAACCGTGCCGCAAAGCCCGAACGCCGCAGCGTGTCCTTGATCCGCAAACCGAGGCCCCCCGCGATGACCAGCCCGATCGCACCTTGCGCCAGCGCGACGTCTCCTGCAACGCTGCCGAGCGACAAGCAGAAACGGTCTACGGCTGCGGCTGCCAGACTGTCTTCGCCGCTGGTGCCCGCCGCCCATAAGGTCCTGTCGTCGGTTGCCACAACCGCACGGCCTTCGATCGCCGCCAGCGATTCGTAGATGTCGACCAGCCCCGGGCCCGAGACCACCCGCTCGACCGAAACGCGGCGGTATCGCTTGCGCAGCCGCGCAAGAATGGCGTCCTCAATGGCGTCGAGCGGGGCGAAATCGACATGCCCGCCCTCGGTCGGCTGAACGCGATAGTCCGCGCCATCGCGCCACAGATGCGCAACGCCAAGCCCGGTGCCGGGGCCGACGACCGAGATCGTGCCGGTTTCGGGCAGCGGCAGATCGGGCCCGCACAGATGTGTGAAATCATGTGGCTCGGCCTGCGCCACGGCATGCGCCACTGCGCCAAAATCGTTGATCAGCGTGTGGGCGTCGATGCCCAGCTTCGTGTTGATCAGCGCCGGGCGGATAACCCACGGATTGTTCGTGAACTTGATCGTTTCGCCGCTGACGGGCCCGGCAACGGCAATCGCGGCCGCGCCGGGCAGCGGGCCGGCACTCCGGGCAAATTCTTCCCATGCGGTCTGGAAACTGGCATGGTCTGCGGTGCGCAGCGTGGTGGCCTTGCCCAGCGAAACGACCCGGCCATGGTCCACATCGGCAATCGCAAAGCGGGCGTGGGTGCCTCCGATATCGATCGCGACGAGGTTCATCGTTCAAGCCCCTCTCCTTCAGAGGAAGGGTTGGGGTGGAGGGTGTCCGCTTGCGAACTCTTCACGATTAAAGTGCCGGACGCCCCCCACCCGTTGCCCCTCTCCTGAAGGGGAGGGGTTGAGATAGAGCCACCGATCACAATCCCGCCTGCGACAGCATCGCGCTCGCGCCCTGTTCGGCGCCGTCGGCACTGGCGCGCATCAGGCCGAACAGCTCGCGGCCGACCCCATCGGCGGGCGCAGGCGGCAGGGCAGGGGTGCGCGGCTTCAGATCGTCCTTCACCTCCAGCGTCCCGTCATGACCGCACAGCCGGATCACATCGCCATCGCGCACCCGCGACAGCGGCCCGCCGCCCAACGCCTCGGGCGTCAGGTGGATCGCAGCAGGCACTTTGCCACTCGCGCCCGACATCCGGCCATCGGTGACGAGCGCGACCTTATAGCCCTTGTCCTGCAATACGCCCAATGATGGCGTCAGCTTGTGGAGTTCGGGCATCCCGTTGGCACGCGGCCCCTGGAACCGGACGATAACGACAACATCGCGGTCAAGCTCGCCTGCCTTGAACGCCTCGATCACCGCATTCTGATCGCTGAACACCGCCGCAGGTGCCTCGATCGTCCAGCGTTCTGGGGCGACAGCACTGGTCTTGAAGGTCGCACGCCCCAGATTGCCCGTGACCAGCCGCATCCCGCCATCGGGCATGAATGGCTCAGCGACCGGACGGAGCATGTCGGTGTCGCGGCTGGTAGTTACGCCATCCTGCCACACCACCGCCCCGGCTTCATCGAGCACGGGCTCGCGCACCGCATCGGTGAGCATGTCGCATCCTGCGGTCAGAATATCGCCGTGGAGCAGCCCGGCACCGAGCAGTTCCCCGATCACATAGGCGATCCCGCCCGCTGCATGGAAATGGTTCACATCGCCCGAGCCATTGGGGTAGACGCGCGCGATCAGCGGCGTGGCAGCCGAAATCTCGTCAAGATCCTGCCAGTCGAGGCTGATCCCAGCTGCGCGCGCGATCGCGGGGAGGTGGATTGCATGATTGGTCGATCCTCCGGTCGCGAGCAAAGCAACGCACGCATTGACGATCGCGCGTTCATCAACGCACTGGCCCAAAGGCCGGTAATCGTCTCCGCCCATCCCGATGGTGGCGAGCCTGTGCACCGCGGCACGCGTCAGTTCGGTCCTGAGCTTGGTCCCCGGATTGACGAACGCGGCACCCGGCACGTGCAGACCCATTGCCTCCATCATCATCTGGTTCGAATTGGCGGTACCGTAAAAGGTGCAGGTGCCAGCGCCATGATACGATGCCGCCTCGGCCTCGAGCAGCTCTTCGCGACCGACCTTTCCTTCGGCATAAAGCTGACGGACACGCTGTTTCTCCTTATTGGCAAGCCCTGAAGGCATCGGCCCGCCGGGGATCAGCAGCATCGGCAGATGGCCGAAGCGCAACGCCCCGATCAGCAGTCCCGGTACGATCTTGTCGCAAATGCCGAGCATCGCCACGCCCTCGAACATCGCATGGCTGAGCGCGACGGCGGTCGAGAGCGCGATGGTATCGCGGCTGAACAGCGACAATTCCATCCCCGCCTGGCCCTGCGTCACGCCGTCGCACATCGCCGGCACGCCGCCTGCTACCTGCGCCGTCGCGCCGACTTCACGTGCGAACAGCTTGACCTGCTCGGGATAGCGGCCATAGGGCTGATGCGCCGACAGCATGTCGTTATACGCCGTAACGATGCCGATGTTCATCGCCGAGCCAGCGCGGATCGATGGTTTGTCCTCGCCCGATGCGGCAAAGCCGTGCGCAAGATTGCCGCATGAGATGCTGGTGCGGTTGACGCCCTTGTCGCCCTCGCGCGCGATCAGATCGAGATAGGTCTCGCGGCTGGACTTCGATTTCGCAACGATTCGTGCCGTTACTCGAGCAATGGCGGGGTTCATGTCGCGGTCTAAAGAAAAAGAGGTTCGCGCCAAGCCGCCAAGCCGCCAAGGCTTTGAAGCTCAGTCGGAAGATCGCGCGAAGCGCCCTTAATCGATGCTGCTTTTTCAAGGCCTGCGGCGCTGCCGAAGAAAGCCGCGAAGTTTTGGCGGCTTGGCGGCTTGGCGTGAACCAAAAACTTTCCGGTTCTCCGTGCAAGGGCGGGTGCGATCTTACTCATGCCACGTCACTCCATCGCGTTCGGCCAGCGCAATTGCCGCCGCCGGCCCCCAGCTGCCTGCAGTGTAAGGCTTTGGTACCAGCCCAAGTTCCGCCCAGCCAGCGCGGATCGCGTCGATCCAGCCCCACTGCGCCTCGACCTCGTCGCGGCGGACGAACAGCGTCTGATTCCCCTCGATCAGATCGAGCAGCAGCCGTTCATACGCGATCCGTTTCTTCGGACCGGCGAACGCATCGGGCATCGAGATGTCGAGCGGCACTTCGCGCAGGCGGATCCCGCCGCGATCGAGCCCCGGCACTTTTGCCATCACCGAAACTCCGATATTTTCATCGGGCTGAATGCCGATCACCAGCCGGTTGGGCGTGGATTTCGCCCCTTGTCCGGCAAAGATCGAATGCGGCACGCTGCGGAACTGGATGACGATTTCAGTCACGCGTTCGGGCAGCCGCTTTCCGGTGCGCAGGTAGAATGGAACGCCTTTCCAGCGCCAATTGTCGATATGGGCACGGATCGCGACAAAGGTTTCTGTGTCCGAAACTTTGCCCAGTTCCTCGTCATAGCCGGGAACGGCCTCACCTGAAATCGCCCCGGCGCGATACTGACCGGTCACGCTGTCCGATGGCCCTATCGGACGTAGCGAACGCAGCACCTTTACCTTTTCATCGCGGATCGCGGTTGCATCGAAACTCGCAGGCGGCTCCATCGCGACGAGCGCCAGCAGCTGCAGCATGTGGTTCTGCACCATGTCGCGCAGCGCGCCTGCGCCATCGTAAAATCCCACGCGGCCTTCGAGCCCGACCGTTTCGGCAACGGTGATCTGGACATGATCGATATGCGCCGAATTCCACAGCGGTTCGAACATGATGTTGGCAAAGCGCAGCGCAAGCAGGTTCTGCACCGTTTCCTTTCCAAGATAATGGTCGATCCGGTAAATCCGGCCTTCGGGAAACACCCGCGCCACAGCATCGTTGATCTGACGGCTCGAGGCAAGATCGGTGCCGAGCGGCTTTTCAAGCCCGATCCGGGTGCGCTCGCCTGCAAGAGTTGCCAGTTCGAGGCCTGCAATCGTCGATTCGAACAAAGATGGGGCAGTCGACAGGAAAATCGCCAGACCATCGCTGATTGTGCCAATTTTTTCGCACAAGGCTTCATAATCACCGGGCTGCGACGCATCGAGCGGCTGATAGGCCAGCCGGTCGAGAAACCCGGGAATGGCGCGCTTGCGGTCCTCGGGCAGAAATCGCTGGAGCGCGTCGGCTGCAAAGTTGCGATAACTGGCATCGTCATGCACAGACCGTGCGGTCCCGATGATCCGCAGATCGGCGCGCACCAGCCCGTCGGTGTGGAGGGCGCAAAGCGAAGGCAGCAGCATCCGCTGCGCAAGGTCGCCGGTCGCGCCGAACAGGATCAGCGTATCTGCGGTAAATGCCATCCTCGCCCCCTAAGCGTATTGCGCGACAATTAGTAGCATGGCTTCGATGTTGCAATCGATTGCGGGATGTTTCGATCGCCGCTGGACGGTTTGGCTTAGGGAACGCAGCCCGATAACCGGCGTTCGATTGTGGTGAAAGGAAAACACCATGACCGATCTGCCCGCCAAGAACCTGTCGACCGAACACCAGCCCAAGGGTGCTGCGCTCAATCAGAGTGCGACGCTCGACCGCGATGTCGGTGATGCACGCGAACGCACCCAGGGGGTTGAGCAGCAACCGGTGCCAGAGGACGAGACTATCGGCATCGCTCCGCCAACTGTGACCGAAGTCGAAGGCGACACGCTGGAAAACGCCAGCACCAAAGCCGCGGCCAAGCGCGCCGACAATCTCGAGGTCGATCGCGATCTGGCCGATCGAGGCGCACCACCATCGACGGCGGGCGGCGCTACCGGCTGATTCGACTGCTTTGTGCCGTATGGCACTGCGCGTATCTGGACCGATGACAGGATATGCCCCTCGCTTGTCTTGGGGAGGTGTAAATGCTGCGAACCAAACATGTCGCAAGGGGCGACTGGCGAACGCTCGAATGGTTTTTCAATGCGGGTGGCACGCTGTTCATCAGCCACCCGGTCGGCGCTGAAATCAAGGTGCGCTATGGCGTCGGGTGGCTGGGCTACGACCGTCAGAAGCAGACGCTCGACGGAACGACGAAAAAGCTTCAGGTCGGGGCCTGGTCGGTGACCCGTGCGCGGATGCAGATCAAGGTGCGGACGTCAACCGATGTCACTTATGATGTCTATCCGGGCAATTCGACGATCAATTTCCCCGAACAGGATTTCTGAGCGCTGCTTGCCACCTTTGCGCGCGCGGCATATCAGCCGTCGCAAGACAGAGCAGGGGAGCGATGATGGCAGACGCAGTTGGCACCGTGGCGCTCGATCCCAAGCGCGACCGGCTGGTCATCACGGCATCATCGTTAGGCACGGTGTTCGAATGGTATGATTTCTTCGTCTACGGCATTTTGGCAACGCTGATCGGGCGGTTGTTTTTTCCGAGTGATAATCCCACGGCGGCGACGTTGCTCAGCCTGGCTGTGTTCGGTGCCGGGTTCGGGGTGCGCCCGCTTGGCGCAGTGCTGTTCGGCTATCTCGGTGACAAGGTCGGGCGGAAATACACGTTCCTTGTGACCATATCGCTGATGGGCTTCGCCACGGCAGCGATCGGCTTCCTGCCGACGTTTGCGACTGCGGGGGTATGGGCGGCGGGACTGCTGTTGCTGATGCGCTGCCTTCAAGGGCTGGCGCTGGGCGGCGAATATGGCGGCGCGGCGATCTACGTCGCAGAACATGCACCCAAAGGCCGTCGCGGCGAATATACCAGCTGGATTCAGGCCTCTGTCGGATGCGGGTTCCTTCTCGCCGTTCTGGTCGTTCTTGCGTCGCGATCTTCGATGAGCCCGGAGACGTTCGAAGCCTGGGGATGGCGCATTCCGTTCCTGGTATCGATCCTGCTGCTCGCTGTCTCGCTCTGGATCCGGCTCAAATTGTCTGAAAGCCCCATCTTTGCTGCGATGAAGGCCGCAGGGACGACGTCGAAGAATCCGTTCATGGACAGCCTGCGCTATCCCGGAAATGTGAAGCGCATCTTCATCGCAATGTTCGGCGTCGCAGCCGGGCTGACCGTGATCTATTATAATTCGCAATTTTATACGCTTTATTTTCTGACTGGCACCGCACGGGTGCCGGAAACCGATGTATTGCTCTATATGGCCGCCGGTGCCGCCATTGCGGTCCCTTTCTATGTCATTTTCGGCAAATTGTCGGACAGTTTCGGGCGCAAGCGCTTGTTGCTCATCGGCTACGCTCTCACGATGATCGCAACGTTTCCGCTCTTCTATGCAATGGCAGACGCCGCCAACCCGGCGCTGGCGCGCGCAACCGCTGCAAGCCCGGTAACGCTGACTTTGCCTGAGTGCGACTTTAACGTACTGGCGCAGAAGCAGACGACCGACTGTGCCAAAGCGCTAAATTTTCTGTCCAAACGCGGGATCAGCCACAACAAGTTGGCAGGCGAAACCGTGTCGATGACGGTCGGCACCAAAAGCGTTACCGGTTTCGATGAGAAAACTTATGTCGCGGCGCTCGAAGCGGCGGGTTATCCGGACAAGTCGGACCCGGCGGAGCGGAAGCCGGTCATCATCATCCTGTGCGTGGCCTTGCTCGTCGGGCTGTCGGCGATGACCTATGGGCAGGTTGCCGCGATCCTTGTCGAGATGTTCCCGGCCAAAATCCGCTACACCTCAATGTCGATTCCCTATCACATCGGGACGGGCTATTTCGGAGGGTTCTTGCCTCTCATCTCGCAGTATATCGTGGCGAAAACAGGAGGGACGTTCAACGGCCTGTGGTACACAGTCAGCGTGGTCGCGATGGCATTTGTCGTCAGCGCGATCTGGTTACCCGAAAACCGGGACGCCGAACTCGATTAGGGGCGCCCGTTGACTGTTTCCTCCCCCTTACGCCTCCGCCTCGACAGCGCTGCGCTTGTTGCCAATTGGCGCTGGCTGGCCAGGATGAGCAGGGCGGCGGCATGCGGCGCTGCGGTTAAAGCCGATGGTTACGGGCTGGGCGCCAAAGAGGTTGTCGCGCGGCTGGCAGAAGCCGGGTGCCGCGATTTCTTTGTTGCGACCTGGGCAGAGGCGGCCGCGCTGGGAGAATTGCCCGAGGGGTGTGCACTTTCGGTACTCCACGGTGTCCGGGCTGATGATATGGCTGCTGCTACTGCCGGTTCCGCACGCCCTGTACTCAATACGCTCTCGCAAATTGCCGCATGGCGTGAAACGGGGCGGCTGTGCGACGTGATGGTCGATACCGGAATGAACCGGCTGGGGATCGCGGTCGGCGATGTGCTGGCAGGTGCGCTTGGCGGATTGACGGTGCACAATTTGATGAGCCATCTGGCCTGCGCTGATCGCAATGTTGCGCACAATGCAGTGCAGCAATCTGCATTTTCCGCGCTTACCGGGCGCACATCGGCGCAGCGGATGAGCCTTGCCAACAGCGCGGGGATTTGCCTGGGAATCGACTATGCGTTCGGTATGACCCGCCCCGGGCTTGCGCTTTACGGCGGGGTTCCAAGACCCGAGGCCGAGGCGCAAATTGCGCAGGTCGTCTTCCCCGAAGCCCAAGTGCTGCAGCGCAGAACGCTCAAAGCCGGAAACAGCATCGGATACAACGCGACGCACACTGCCGAGCGTGATACCGAAGTCGCGATCCTCAATATCGGCTATGCCGACGGCTATTTGCGTGGCTTTTCAGATCGTGGCAGCGCAGGCGGTGGCCGCTTCCCGGTGCTCGGCCGTGTGTCGATGGATCTGACCGCAATCGCAGTCGATGCAGATCCTGGAATAGCTGAAGGCGATTGGGTAACGATCGACTACGCCTTACCCCATGCTGCGCAACAATCGGGGCTGTCGCAATATGAGCTGCTGACAGGACTGAGCGGTCGGTTCGACCGCATGTGGACGTGACACTGTTGTTGCAGCGCACCCTGATATGCTGCTAAGGATTGTGCAGTCGCGAAGAGGACGGGGTCATGGCAAAGCAGGGTCGGGGGTCTGGCGAAGGCCAGATCGTCATCAAGAAATACGCAAACCGCAGGCTGTATAACACCGATACTTCGGCGTATATCACGCTCGAAGATCTCGCGAAAATGACGCGCGAGGGTCGCGATTTTGTGGTGCTCGATGCCAAATCGAACGACGATATCACGCACAGCGTCCTGACGCAGATCATCATGGACAGCGAATCTCGCGGGGCCACGATGCTGCCGTCCAATTTTTTGAGGCAGCTGATTTCGATGTATGGCGATTCGATGCAGGCGATGGTGCCGCAATATCTCGAAGCCTCGATGGAATCGTTTCGCAAGAATCACGATCAGTTCCGAAACGCGATCGAAGGCGCAATGGCCAAGACCCCCTTCGGCGAAATCGCCAAGCGCAACCTCGATATGTTCGAAGCAGCCGCAAGCGCGTTTCGTCCCAAAATTGCCGAAACCGGGAAAGATGCCGAAATCAGCGCACTGAAGGATGAACTTGCAAAAATGCAGGAACGGCTCAGCAAACTGGGGTAAACCCGTTTCTTGTCATTGCGGGGAGCAAGCGACGCGGCAAGCCAAGCTATGCAGTGTTGGTCTTTGGACTGCCGCGCGGTGTTTGCAATGGCGAGCGGTATGGCTACCCCTTGCAGGGCTTGATGGCGGCTGGATCAGGCCGTTCTCCCGCCAGATCGAACGCGGCGAAATAATTGCCCGCCTGTGGCATGGGCTGGAGATCGATTTTGCGGTAGCCGACAGCGGCCAGTTCGCATTCGAGCAGCTTTGGCGGAGTGCCGTGATCTTTGGTGGCCCTGTCTGCATCGACAATGATCACGCGCCCGCCGGGCTTGAGCGAGGGGCGCAGCCGCCACAAAAACTCATACGGGTCGGCGATTTCATGATACATATGCACCATCAAGATGCGATCGAAGCTCGCCGGTGGCAGTTTGGGATCGGCTGGTTCCCCAAGTTTCACCGAAACATTGTCGAGATTTTCGCGATACACCCGGTCGGCGAGCGTATCGCGCACTGCAGGGATGATATCCTGCGCCAGCACGCGGCCTTTTTCCCCCACGCGCCCGGCAAGCCGGATCGTATAATAGCCTTCGCCGGCGCCAATATCGGCAACGGTCATGCCTTGCGCGATTCCCGCCTTGTCCATGACGCGATCGGCCTCGCGTACCCGGTCGCGCGCCTCTTCTGTCGACCAGCGGCTCGAAACGATGGGGGCAACGGGTCGATCTGCCTTGGGGAATGCAGACGAAGCCACAGCAGCATCGCCGCTTGCCGCAGGCGCGGAGTGGCATGCCGATAATGCCAGCAGCGCAAGGGCAGTGAGCCTAATCGACATCCTCAACATCCACTTTCTCGCCAGTCACGCGTTGTGACAAAGCGGCGGCCATGAACCGATCGAGATCGCCGTCGAGCACGTCCGACGGTGAGGTTGAAATCACGCCAGTGCGCAAATCCTTGACCAGCTGGTAGGGCTGGAGAACATAACTTCGGATCTGATGCCCCCATCCGATATCGGTTTTGGCGGCGGCATTGGCATTGGCTTCGACTTCGCGCTTTTGCAACTCGGCCTCGTAAAGCCGCGCGCGCAACTGCTTCATCGCTTCGGCGCGGTTCTTGTGCTGCGAACGCTGGTTCTGGCACTGGACAACGATGTTGGTCGGGATGTGCGTGATCCGCACCGCGCTGTCGGTGGTGTTGATGTGCTGGCCGCCTGCGCCCGATGCCCTGAAGGTATCGATCCGCAATTCGCTTTCGTTGACCTCGATTTCGATATCGTCATCGACTTCCGGGTAAACCCACACGCTGGCGAAGCTGGTGTGCCGGCGCGCGTTCGAATCATACGGGCTGATGCGGACAAGGCGGTGAACGCCGCTTTCGGTCTTGGCATAGCCATAGGCATTTTCGCCCTTGAGCAGATAGGTGGCGGACTTGATCCCCGCCTGCTCGCCCGCATGATAATCGATGAGCTCGACTTTCATGCCGCGCCGTTCGGCCCAGCGCGTATACATCCGGCTGAGCATTTCGGCCCAGTCCTGGCTTTCGGTGCCGCCGGCGCCTGAATTGACCTCGACATAGGTGTTGTTGGCATCGGCCTCACCTGCGAGCAACGCCGCCACCTTGTCGCGTTCGGCGCGGGCAGCAAGCGTGGCGAGCGCGGCTGCGCCTTCGTCGATCATCGCCTCATCGCCTTCGGCTTCGGCCATCTCCATGAGTTCGACGGTATCGCTGAGTTCTGATTCGATCGCACGCGTTGCGGCAATTGCTTCTTCGAGCCGGCGACGTTCGCGCATCACTTCCTGTGCGGCTTTGGGATCGTTCCAGAGCGCCTGATCTTCAACCTTTGCGTTCAACTCGCCGAGCCGCTTCAGCGCGCGATCCCAATCGAGGAAGCGGCGCAGCAGAGCGAGTGCGGCGTTGATCTGATCGGCATTGGCCTGCGCTTCAGCGCGCATGATAAACTCCAGATTCAAAAAGGACGAAACGATCTTGATACAGATCGTTAGTAGATTCCGCCTTCGCGTTGCAAGAAATCGCTATCGCGGTTGGGACCGCTGGCTGATCGACCAGGTGTTGCTTTGGGCGCCGTGGCCTTGACCTTGGGCAATTCGTCGCGGCGGATCGACCGGCGCGGTTCGCTTTCGGCCTTGAACGCTTCCCAGATCACCGCCGATTTGGGATCGTCGCCCGGCCAGCTTCCGAACACCCGTTTGCCCGAATTGCGCTCGATCCGGATCAAGCGGATGCCGGCCGGCGCCCGGAACGGCACCACGGGCATGTCTTTCATCGCCTTTTCGGCGAAAGCCTTGAAGATCGGAACCGCAAGCGTGCCGCCTTGCGCATATCCGCCCATCGGGCGCGGCTGATCGAACCCCATATAAATGCCTGCGATCATGTCGGCAGACCCGCCGACGAACCAGACATTGGTTGGCCCGGTCGTAGTACCGGTCTTGCCGAAAATCGGGCGTTCGAGATCGCGCAAAGCTGTTGCTGTGCCGCGCTGCACAACGCCTTCGAGCATATGGACCATCTGATATGCCGACAGCGGGTCCATCGCCTGTTTGGTCCGCACACCGGGGCGCGGCATCGGTTTGCCGTCATAATTCGCCATATTGCAACGTTCGCACTGGCGGGTGTCGGCTTTGAACCGCAGCTTTCCATTGCGATCCTGCGCAAAATCGATGAGTGTCGGCTGCACATCGCGGCCGTTGCGTGCGAGGATCGAATAGGCGTTGACCATCCGCATCACGGTTGTCTCGCCCGCGCCCAAGGCGATCGAGAGCACAGCCGGGTAGGTTTTGCCCGGCGCACTGATCCCTGTTGCTGACGCAAGTTTGACGACGCGGTCCATGCCGGTTTGTGATGCTGCCCGCACCGTCATCAGGTTGCGCGATTGTTCTAACCCCCAACGCATCGTCTTGGGACCCGAACCCCCGCCGCCGCCGAAATTGCGGAAGCATTTCTGCCCCAGCCTCGCGCCCTGATACACGCAAAACGGTCCGTCGATGATGATCGATGCCGGTGTCATCCCGGTATCAAGCGCGGCGGAATAGGCGAATGGCTTGAAGCTCGATCCCGGCTGGCGTTCGGCCTGTGTCGTGCGGTTGAGCGGCGAAATCCTCGAATCGAACCCGCCCTGCATCGCAAGCACGCGCCCGCTGTGCGGATCCTGCACGAGCATCCCGCCCGAAATTTCAGGAATGTTCCGCAACACCCACGATCCGCCCTCGTTCTTGACGGCAATCACATCGCCGGGCTGAAGCAGCGAAAACGCAGTCGAGGCGGTCCGCGCCCTCGGCTGCGTGGCGGCCCATTCGGGCATTGTTCCGGTCGATCCGTCGGCAAAACCAATCCGCGCAGACTGCGGCCGCTTGTTGAGGACCATTGCCACCCGCCAATCGGGATAGCCTGCCCCCAGATTGGCCTGTGCCAGTGTCTGTGCCCAGTTGCCCGATGAATCGAGCTGTTTGATCGGCCCGCTCCACCCTTTGCCGCGATCGTAACGCATCAGGCCATCGCGCAGCGCGGCCTCGGCGTAGAGCTGCAGCTTGGGATCGAGCGATGTGCGCACCCACAACCCGCCCTCGTAGACACTATAGGGATTGCGCCCGCCTTCGGCCTCTTGACCGAACCGGTCGATCAGCTGGCGGCGGACCTCTTCGACGAAATAGCCACCAACCAGTTCGCCTTGCGGCGCAGCGCGCGGAACCGTGCCCAGCGGCAGCCCCCGCGCTTCGCTGTGTTGCGCCGGGGTAATGAAGTCATTGTCGAGCATTTCGTTGAGGACATAATTGCGGCGCTCGATCGCGCGATCGTAGAATCGTTCGGGGCGATAGTTCGATGGGCCTTTGGGCAGGATCGCCAGATACGCCATTTCGTGGAGCGCCAGTTCGGTCACGTCTTTGCCGAAATAGGCACGCGCGGCGGCCTGAACCCCGAAGCTGTTCCGCCCCAGCGCAATCTGGTTGAGATACAGTTCAAGAATCTGCTGTTTGGTCAGCGCGCTTTCGATCCGGTACGCCAGAACGGCTTCCTTCGCCTTGCGCGAATAGGTCGCCTCATTGGAGAGCAGCAAATTTTTTGCCACCTGCTGCGTGATTGTCGATGCGCCGCGCGGGCGGCCCGAGCTCGTAAGATTGTCGAACAACGCGGCAAGGACGCCAAGATAGTCGATTCCGCCATGGCTGAAAAACGTCTTGTCCTCGGCGGCAAGAAAGGCACGGATCAGCATAGGCGGATATTCGTCGTAACGCAGCACCACCCGCCGTTCGCGGGCATAGCTGTGCACCGGCGTGCCATCTATCGCACGAACATAGGTGGGCAGTGGCGGTTCATAGGTTTTGAGCCGCTCGACCGACGGCAAGTTGCGCGCGATCGTTAGCCAGATCAGCAGCGTCAGCAACAATCCGGCCC